>JBILGL010000477.1:0-3905 GCA_044351075.1 Isosphaeraceae bacterium
AATATTTGGACCTAATGGCTGGGCGACGAACTTAAAAACCGATCCTGAAGCCATCCATCAAAAGTCGGCATCGTCCGATCAGTTAATCCGGAACCATAGCAGAAACGAACAGCCAATTTCGGCTGAGGATTGGATTGACTTTCATGAATCGATCGAAAAATTGCTCGATGAGCGTGAGCAGCAGGTCTTCATGATGCTCTTTTACGGTAATTATACGGATATTGAAGTTGCCCAATTTCTCGCATGCAGTGACCGCACCGTGAGGCGAGACTGGCGCAATGCACGCATTAAGTTGCAGGAGCATATCCAGCAGAAACGAAATCTTGGGGACAAGAAAGACTGAAATCACTTTCGGTCATTTCCTGTATTTGACCCTCAGATCAAAAACCATTGATTCCGGGTCGCCTGCATCATTTCGGCAAAACTGGGCAACGCTGTAAGATTTTTTCTGATTGACATCGGATAAAAAACGGACCTGGAGCCACAGGCTTTTTTTGCCTTGAAGGTCGTCAGGAAGAAGCCGGATGAAATTGTTTGCAGCTACCAGAATTTTATCAGGAACGGGCTGATGTTCTAATAATTTCCAATCTTTGCCATCAGTGGAATACCAGAGCGATGCGCTGCCTGTTCCAACACCAGCGGCTCCATTTAATTTGAAATTCGCACCAACAAGATTGCCTTTGATGCGTCCAAATTCAACAGGCTTTTCGAAGTCAAATCGAAATGTCATTTGGCCTGAACTTTCCCCGCTGGCAATACCCCAGTAGCTGAGTTTCTGGTCAAATTCCTCTTTGAAAATAGCTACATCTTTTTTTTCGACAACATATTTCTCCGAATCTTTTTCCAGCACGGTTTTTATCTGAAAAACGAAATCATATTGCTGTGCACTCACAGGACTATTGTTGAACAACAATGCAGCAATACAAGGAATGGCGATGAAAAGAAGTCGGCGGGTGAAATTGTGAGAATGTAATCGTTGGAGCATGATGCTTATTTTTCACCTTTGAGGATATTGATTACCTGGCCCTTTGGAGCAGTAACCAGAATTTCGTTTGTCTGATTATTGTCAAGGTCGGTAATGATCATGGAAGAAGGCTTGAAACTCAATTCATAAAGCTTGATGAGACTAAATGGATTTTTTTCAAATTTGGATAGTTTGTAAATAGCATCTTCTGTGGAGATGAAAAATGTCGGGTTGAAATAATTCTGTGGTATCAGAGGCACAAGTTCGATGGGTTTATTGATCGTGCCAATCGGTGTGAAACTGAAATTGCCGAGTCCATCATTAACAAGCAAGTCAATTTTCTCGCCTACGGAATCAGGCATGAGCAGATCGTTGTCGCCATCTTTGTCATAATCAAACCATGAACCTTTCGCGTATTTTGCCGGCTGCGGATGAAGGAATCGCTTGTAAAATTCAAATTTCTCGCCCTTTTGCTGCAAGAAAATCGAAATTCCGCTTTTTTGGTCGTGTGTATAAATGCCCACCACAATATCTTTCAGTCGATCACCATTGATATCTTCAATATGTAAACTTGTTGTACGATCTCGATAATCTTCGGAAGTGTAAAAAATCTGTTCTGAGGCAAATTTCTCATTTTTTCTACCAATTCGAATTGAAATATCATTACTCTCGGAGTCACGGCAAACAAGGTCATTAAATCCATCGTCGTCCAAGTCAATCATGTTTGGTTCAGTGGGTGCAATCAAATTCAACCTCAACTGATTGCCAATCTGATTAAGATTAACGCCTGACCATGATACAATAGTAAGATTAGAGTAATTGGATGAGCTGATTACAAGGTAATCATCGCCCTCTCGGTTGAATGTGCTGGAATTAATATCTGTGATCTGATTGTCATTCAGAAAAACTGAATCGTTTTGAAATTTTCCGTCGCCTTGATTTAAAAAGACGTGAATTTCTTTTGTCTCTTGGTTTAAGGCGGCTGCATCAACCATTTTATCGAAATTCCAATCGCCTGAAATAATTTTATGATCGCCTACTTTCGGCAGTTGTACTATGTTAATTGGGTAATCTTTTTGAGATCCAGTTCTAAAAAATGTAAGATATGAACCAATCAGAATTGCAATGATGCTGATCAAAATATAAGGGATTACCTGACCAGTTTTAAGATCCTTCAGCTTAACGACTTGCTGGAGCTCTCGTGAAAATTCATCGATTGAAGCATATCTGGCTTCAGGTTTTGATTCTGTCGCCCGTTGAATGATCTTCACAATTCTTTTCGGTAAATCCTTGAGTTCCAATTTTAATTTGGATTGGTCCGGATGCTCTGGCAGATAGCCTTTCAGATAATAGAAAAAAACCATACCAAGGCTGAATATATCTGACTGCGGTGTATTGTTTGCACCAGTAACGCGTTCCGGCGCGAGATATCCCTTTGTGCCGGCTTTATGCGAGGCTGAAAGCGTGTTTTGCTCGGCTGCTACACCATAATCTGATAGATAAGCATGACCGGCAGGATCGACAAGTATGTTGCTCGGCTTGATATCGCAGTGTAGCACCCTGTTTTCATGCAGGAATTTGAGACTATCGCAAATTTGCAGGATAATTCTTGCGGCATTTTTCATGTCCGGTCGTCGATTTTCGCCCGCAGTTTTGGGAACGAATTTGATGACCAGAAAAAGCCTTCTGTCCTCAAGAAACTGGTCGTAAATTGGAAGGATGGCAGGATGTTCAAATCTTGCCATAATCCGTGCTTCGTTTAAGAAAATCGAGATCGTTTGTTCATCAAGAATCGACCGTTTAAATACCTTGATGGCAACAAGGCGTTCCAGCTTCATGTCGTTTGCCATCCATACAAAAGATGAAGCACCTTCACCCAGGACATGAATCAGGCGATATCGATCCTGAATCACGTCGCCCACTCGAAGCCCATCCGCTGTGAGAATCTGGCTCATGGGCATTTTGGCAAAATCGAGCGAGCCAACTGTCACGCCCTCGGCATCTGTCGCCTTATCCAACATCAAATCCGTGGGCGAACGAACCATCCACTGCGAATTGTGGAGTAGCTGAATCAGTCGCTCGAGTTCTGAGGCAAGCTCTTTGTTGTTCCCGGTCAGCGATAATATATCAACACTTTCGCCACGTTCGGTTGCAGCTTCCCATAGATTCAGCAGTTCATCAAGTGATTGATCCGACAATGCAGCAGCCTTTAAGTTATTTGAAATCTATGACTTGGAACAGAATACATGATATCAGAAACTCGCTATGCTGCCGATATTAGACTCGGATAAGTCAGTTCACATGTCTCAATTCCACCTATGAATAAGAGAGAGCAATTCGACCATTTACGGACAAAAAAAAATTGTTTTTTTGCGAAGATTTTTGGCGATAATGCGATAATATCATGTAAGTGCCTGCATTTAAATAAGATATACCTATTTATTGAGCAGTACGACTACATTGCTATAACCTGACAATTTAGTGCAATTTACAGCCTGCTAGTTTAACTGCTTTCTTTGTATAGGTTTGCACAAAATGCCGCACAATTCAATTTATTTGTAAGCAGTCGTACAAGGCTAAATGCTTACTATGGCGCATTTCTCTCATGCTAAGACAATATTAAAAAAACGGTTAGAAATCCGGCAATTCTTTGAAACGTCCCTGAATTCGCCAGATTTCGTTTGGAAATGAGTATCTAAAACTGGTTCACCCGCACTTTTGGTTAAAGGGAATTACCCTCCTGACTGTTAAACTGCTAAATCTGAAGACCAGACTGCAACTGAGCCGACTTGATGAAGATCCAAAACCAGCAAAAGGCAAGATATTCCATAAAACCAATGGCGAAAGTTACTTGAGGCTATTGCGGTATGCTGGGGTATGTACCAAAAGTTCGGGAGAACCTGTAGAATGTGGTTTCAGGAGAATGTTGATGTGCAGGGGT
>JBILGL010000478.1:0-3903 GCA_044351075.1 Isosphaeraceae bacterium
CAAGAAATGGCTCATATTGCACACCCAGAAAGCCTGCGCCTGCACCAGCGATGCCCTGATTACCCACCGCCACAATCTGCGGCAAGTCAAAATTCGGGTCGCCCAGCTCTGCCGCACACAGCGAGCCAAAGCTGGGGTGCTTCACTGTTCCGGTCGGCACATAACCCGTGTGCACCGCATATGTTGCCCGCTGGTGATTACCTTCCTTGCTCGTCATGCTTCTGACAAGTGCAATATCTTTCATCATCGCGGCCGTCTTTTCCCAGCCTTCCGCAATGCGAATGCCCGGCACGGCCGTCTCAATCGCCTTGGTGCTCATGCCGTTGGCATGTTCCGGCTTCGGGTCGAATGTCTCAAACTGGCTCGGCCCGCCCTGCATCCAGAGCACAATCACCGACATCCGCCGCTTACGCATGTCGTCGGCGGAAAGTGCCATCAAATCCGTCCAGCCCAACCCAGCCAGACCAGCACCGGCAGCGATCGACCGCACAAAACCACGGCGGCTCACCACACCACTGGCTGATGTCTCGACACTGACAATCGTCTTCTGCTCGCTCATCGCAATTGTCCTGTTCTCTTTGAATTTTCTTCGATTCTCTCGATTGATTTGCTGCTATCAGCCGTATGATTAACGCCGGCTCAGAAATTCGGCACTGTTCAGAAGGCTCCAGAAAAGGTCTTCAAAAGCCTCTTCCCGCTTGCCCACCTCAGCGATATATTCTTTCGCGATTTTCGCTTCATCCGCATTCGGCTCGCGGGCCAGCACCCGCTTGTAAATCGCTTTCAGGGCTGCGGCGTCATCTTTCTGATGCTCTTCCAGAATTGATTTGAGCACCGAACCATCCCTCGCTTCCACCGCCCGGTTCAAATCCGGCGCGTTCATCATAAAGAGGGCCTGCGGTATGGTGCCCACCACTTCATCATCAGGCGTTGATGGATCAAATGAAAACGTCTGAACCGCCTTGATCAATGCACGGCCCAGCACGCCCTGATTCGCCGCCGCCTTGCCCTTAGCCATCGCTGCACGGGCTTTTGTGGTTTCAACTGGCTTGGTTCCGAGGATCGGTGTCCCAGTCACCTGTCGCAGGTTTTGCAGAAGCTGGTCGGCCCGCAGCCGTGTCGGGCAATTTGCACCCGAAATTTCCGCCTCGGTGCTTTCTTCTGTCCGTTGGCGACTCTGACGCTGGTAAGACTGGCTCGATGCAATGGTTTCATACAGCCAGGCTATGTCATAGCCACGCTTCGTCCAGGCCGTAGCCAGGCCATCAAGCACTTCCAGATTCTTGCCTTCACGCTCCGGGCCGATGTCGTCCACCGGCATGTAAAAGGCATCGCCCATGAGCTGATACCATGCACGATTAATAAACGCCTTGGCAAACCAGGGGTTATCCTGCGCTGCGACGTAACTCGCGGCCACCGCACGACGCCCTTCCACCGACAAACTCATCGGCAGGTTCGCCGCAGATTCGTCCAGGAAGAATTTCGGAGCAAATTGCTGCATGTCGGTCGGGTCTTTCGGGTTGGCTACCTGATGCACCACCTGGCCGACCGCCTTCGGGCCAAAAACCCGTTGGCCGGCAGCCACGGCATTGCCCGAAAAATTCACCGTGCGTACACCCGAGAAAAACGCCGCAAACTGCTGAAATTGCTGCCTCTTCCAGCTATCGGTCGGGTGGTCGTGGCACTGGGCACACTGAATTTGAATGCCCATGAAAACGCGCGAAACTTCGCCCGCCGTCTCCTCCGGCTTTGATTCCTGTGCCGTCGCCAAAAGCACGGCCGGGTTGTCGTCAATCGGCCCCAGCGCCGTGATCATTTCGCGGGCAATTTCATCCCAGGGCTTGTTAGCCGCAAATTTTTCGTTGAAATATTTTTCAAGAGCCTGCGGCTGGAATCGCTTCTGCTGCGTCTCCGTCGCCCGGAAGCGAATCACATCCCGCCAGTATTTCGCCTGAGTCGCCGCAAATGCCGGGCTCTTGACCAGCATCGCCACCGCCTTGGCACGTTTATCCGCATCGGTTGACTTCTCAAATCGATCAATCTGCTCCGGGCTCGGCAAAGAGCCTGTCAGGTCGAGTGCGGCCCTTCGCAGAAAAGTCGCGTCGTCCGTCGGTTCAGCTGGCTTCACACCTGCATTTTTGAGCGATTCCTGCATGAGCCGATCAAGATTAGCCGCAGCGAAGCTCGTTGGCTCCACCACTTTCTTCGGCCGATTTGCTAGCAGCTTTTCCACGGTCGGTGCATCGCTCTTGGATTTCTCTTCAGCTTCACTTACCGCTTTAACGAAATTCTGAATCGCCTGCATTGTGCGCAGCGCTTCGCGACGATCCGCGGGCGTAATCACATCCAGTAATTTCCGGACCTCTTCCTCAGATCGCCCTTCAGACTCAAGGGCCTTCTCCAAAGCCTTACGCTCTTTGCCTTCCGGTTTGCTCACAACGGCATTGCCCGGCTTCTTCTCAGCCTTCTTGGCAGCTTTTTTGGCGTCGTCGGCCCCGGAAGCAATGGCGGTAAATGTGCATAAAAGCACTGCCATTAATTGTTTATTGCGATTCAGGATAAGCCCGGACGGATGATTTCGAATCATGAGAAAACCTCATACGCTGACCAATGGCAAGATAGCGTAAGTCTATACAGAATAAATAAACACGGGAAGACGGCAAAAGTTTCGATTTTTTTTGCAATTATTTAATGGCCAGCCGTAGAAGCTGCAAAGCGACAAAGCCACCCATCGCAAGTGGAATCAGATAACCAAGATAGAGCGTAAACGGCAAACCCAGCGCAGGCCCCGCCAGAATCAGCGGTAAGGCAAAAATCACCGAAATCACCATCATGCAGCCCAGGCTCGTCATAATCGTCTTAAAGTTATTCTTTTCCGAGACTTCCTCATAATAAAGATCAATCGCCCGGCCCCGACGCAAGCTTCGCATCGACCCCTCGGCCACCTCCATCGACCTGATGCCATCGTGCAGCGTCAGGCCAGTCGGCTGACGCTTTTGAAATGATTCTAACCATAGATCAAGTATTATCTTACGACGATCCCACATGCCCAGTGGCTCTGCCTGACCCGCCCCTTCTTCACCATTGGCCCGTTGAGTAATCATGCCGGCATCGGCGGAATTCGGGTCAAAAGCCAGCTCGATCAAGGCATTGTCCGCATTGATCGTCACCTTCGCATAACTTCTTTTAGTGCCAGTTCTTATCGTGAGCTCGGCTCGCTTTTCACCGCCAGCGCGAAGCTGGGCCGTCAGCCGCTCTGTTGGCCTGATGCCCGGCGGAAAGCCCATCGCGGCTATATTTTCGACATCACCCAACAGAAAACGGACGACATCGGCCCATGCCGCAAACGGTTCCAGCGCAAGATTTTCCGAATCGCCGTCAAACTCTGCGTCGATCACAATCGAACGGATCGCCCCTGCCGTCGTCCCAGGACCTGTTTCCGAACGAATTTTCCGAATGCCCGGATGATAACGTAAAGGCAAGTTGGGTATCACGATCGAACCGAATTCGTGATTCGAGAGTGCCACCTGATAGTAGGGGTCGGTATTGATCCCCGGCGGATTCTGGCAGAGGCAGACCCAGCCCTGCCCAGCAGCCCGGCGAAGCCACTCGCCACGCTCTTCAAGCGACCCACCAATCAGGGCGGCTTCGACGTCGGAAGTCGCCAAAGCGGCCTCCAGATCGGTCGTGCCGGGATAGCCGGGCAGGGGCGGGCAAGTGTTCAAAATGCGAAATTCGCCCGCCAGTTCGCTCAATCGGCGCACAAACGAGACCGTCACAGGATCATTCCCAAGAACCAGAAGATTCATCAAATCAGGCTCTTTCGCTAAGGTTCAGGCCCGGGGCACTCTTGGCAGAACTCTCCTCTACCGATCTATAATGTATGACAATTGATCGCTTTTT
>JBILGL010000479.1:0-3902 GCA_044351075.1 Isosphaeraceae bacterium
ATTCACTGTTATTGATTCTTACCACCGGGGGCAGGCGTCACCTTGAAAGGGGGTTGGGGTTGAATCATGCATTTTTGCGCGGCGATGTTCAGATGATTGGGGGCTTGGTGAGTCGTGGTTGGCAACCGACACCCGAGCAGCAAGCCAACATTGAGAGAGGGCTGGCTGAAATCATTGAGGGCGGCACGGGGCGAACCAGATTAAAGGCAATCTCGCTTTTGGCAAAACTCCAATTCCAGGCGGCGAAGATCAGCCTTGATGCCGAAGCGGTTGAACTGGCGAGGGAGCGGCTGGCGATTGACCGGGAACGGCTGTCATTAGATCGGCAGCGAGTCGCCCTTGAAGCCGATAGGCTGAAGATTAGCCAAGCACAGGAAGCCCGGGCGGCGACTCAATTTGAGGCAAAGCAGGCCGAGGCGGCAGAACATGAAATGATCATCAATAGCATACTTGACCGGATGCATCCACCACAGGCGGGCTAAAAGTCAACCAAGGGCAGGCCCGCCATTGATAGGACGTTAGGATCAATCGGATCATTTTTGATAGTCGTTTCTGATAGTGGATAGCCAAGAAAATTATATATAATACATTTGTAGTATATATATACTATTATTATATATGGACTTACAGAAACATCAGAATTATTAATAAAAGCCTATCTCTTTTGGCTCGCTGGATTTAAGAATATTAGCAGGGCGGTTCAGTTTACACTGGCAGTTTACACTGAGGGCGACAGAAGGCCCGCCCTGATTCATGGAAAGGCTGAAAACAAGGGGCGAGGCGATTTGTCAGTTTACACTGGAGTTTACACTAAAATCTTGAAACGATAGACAATATTAGATCACAACTGAACACTAAAGACGAAAAAAGCCCCAACCGGGACTAATGTCTTAAGTGATTATAATACAGCATTTTAGCTTGATTTAGCTTATTGCACTCGGCAGGACTCGAACCTGCAACCTTCTGATTCGAAGTCAGTGACTCTATCCATTGAGCTACGAGTGCGTAAACTGAATATACAAAATGATTCATTCTTTTTCAAGATCAGCCGCCGAGATACGCTGAATCACGCGGGAAGAATCGTCGGATAAATTCTTTCCATAAAAGACCCTACGTATATTTTCATCCTGTGTTCAGCCATGCAGTGCGAAACGAAAAGTGTGTCACACTCGACAAAAAAAATCGCATCCTGAAGAAACTTCTCGCCGATCAGGCAAGCTTCATCAAAACTGATTTCAAATGCCCAGCCGGGCTCGGCATGGCCAGTGTCTGGCGAGAATCCGGTGAGCCGTGTATGCCATCGACCCGTTTCATGAATGACTGCCAGCAGGCGGGCATCTGCCTCCTGATTCTGAGCTTCTAGCCACTGCTCGCCTGTGGTTTGAAAGGCGGTGATGATCGCAAATGACTCAGGCCAGTTGATCTCTGGCGCGGTTGAAGAAAAACAGGTCTTAAAATAAGCTTGATGCATGGTTTAAAGATTATAGAGAGAAATTGGTGAAAAATTAACCATTTGAGACGGCATGATTCATGATTTGAAATAACGACTTGCTTGAATGAAAAGAGCTGGCAAGCGATTTTGCCTGCCAGCTCAACTCAACAGGTTGGCTTTGAATCGACTCAACTGAAAAATTGCTTATTTCAGACTTTTAGTCGCTTCCGAGCCGTATTCCTTACGATGCACCTCTACCTGCTTCTTCTGTGCTTCCTCGATGTTTTCCATGGAAACTGGAGGAGGGGTCGGTTCGCCCGAACATCCGGCGATGGCCAGAATCGTCAGGGCGAGGGGCATGGCAGCTAATTGTCGATGTTTCATCGTACGTTCCTTTTTAGTGAGGTCAATTGCTCGTGGGCTCAATTAATACGAATCGGCTGAAATCACTTCACCGCCGGCACGAGTAGAGAGCGCCATCCAGACAGGGCGATTGACCGTTTCCTTGAAGAATCTGACGCTTCCGTCGCCCATAACGGCATTGACGCCGCCGGGGTGATACGACGAAGCCGGCTTCATGATATACCACCATGAAACATTGTCCATCGTGCAGCAAGTTTGGTTGGGTGTGCGGATGGTGTTAAACCAGTTTCGCCAGACAGAGGCTTCCACCCATGGATAGCCCTTGTGCCGCCAGGTTCCCGTCCATGGAATGCGGCCAGTGGTCGAATTCACTGCATTGCAGGCAGCCACCGCCTGATCAACGGTGGAATTGGCTGTCAAGCCACGCACTTCAAGGCAGTCAGAGACCTTCGTTCGTGCAGCACCGGCGGCAATAGGACCATTGGCCACTTCAGCAGCAAGCAGTGTATTACTTGTGCCGTCGCTCAGGGCGGCCCAGCCGTGAGTGCTGCCCATGAAGGGGCGAACGGCGGCATCGTCATCGTATGATCGGCCGAAGACCCCGTTCCATGATTTGTTCTGAGGCCACCAGGTGCCAGAATTCCAGGCGTAGGTTGTTGACCATGATGAAAAACCATCGCTTGGGTTATTGGCATTATAAATTTCCGACGGGCAGACGTAACTTGCTACGCGAATTCGGATGGAAGTCAGGTTCTGGGGCTGTGTCCAGAGCCATCGCTGATTCAGGTTAAAATTCATGGAAGCATAAAGCTGCGTCTGCTCCATGTAGCCCAGCACGCCCACCTGTGGCGACATTGCACCGGTCATTTCACCCATCGGCAGGCACTGCCATGAGCTCTCGTAATTATGAACGGCCAGGCCAATTTGCTTGAGGTTGTTGACACACTGGGCCCTGCGTGCTGCTTCGCGGGCCGACTGAACAGCCGGTAGAAGTAGAGAGATCAGAACAGCAATGATTGCGATGACAACCAATAGTTCGATCAGAGTAAAACCTCTGCTTTTTACTTTTAATCGCATCTGTATAGCTCCGTCATGGAATGTGGGAGTTCACGATCAGAAGGAATATGAGAACGGGCATTCCCGAAAGGAATGATGGCGAACCATGTGAAAGTGAGCAGTATTGGCGGAAGGTGCCAGACAATATTATCAAAATTGAAACCCGAGTCTTTGTCAATAGGCAACGATGGAGAAAAATAAAAATCATTATTTCTTCATTTCTGAGTCAATTTATTTCTTGAAGCGGCATTGCCGATGAATTATCGTTGTGTGAGTTCAAGATAAACAATCGCTGAAGTTTTCCATGAGTTTCAGCGAGAGCTTCTCCCGCCGCAGACGCCTCATTCGTCTCTTTTCGCCCGTCATTGAATCACTGAAGAAAACTCTTACAGGTCTCAAAATGAGCTCTTCTCATCAATCATCGATCAATCGTCGTTCTGTATTAAAGGCCGGTGCTGGGCTTTTTGCTGCCCCGGCCGTGATTCCTCATCTCATTTCGGCCGCGCCCTCAGCCCGCGTGCGTCATGCCACTTTTGGGGCAGGCGGCATGGCTGGGGCCGACCTTTCGGCCATCGCATCGCATCCGAATGTCGATCTGGTTGCTGTGGCTGACGTTGATCTTGGTCGGGCCGAAAACCTCAAAAAACGATTCCCAAAAATTGAAGTTTTTCAGGATTATCGCAAGCTGCTCGACAAGCTTGGCGCCAGTGGGCTCGATAGCGTTAACGTGAGCACGCCCGACCACATGCATGCCCCGATTGCTGCTTCGGCCATGGCTCATAATCTGGCTGTTTATGGCCAAAAACCTTTGACACATGATATTTATGAATCTCGCCGGCTGGCTGAAATTGCGGCCGAAAAGAAGCTTGTCACGCAGATGGGAATTCAGATTCATTCCAATCGCGAATACCGCACGGCGGTGGCCTGGGTGCAGGACGGCGTGATTGGGAAAATCAAATATGTGCACACGTGGTCAAGCAAGAAGTGGGGCGACCCGGCCGGGCTGCCTGAGCGCAAGGATTCGCCGCCATCAAATCTTGATTGGCAGGGC
>JBILGL010000062.1:0-12778 GCA_044351075.1 Isosphaeraceae bacterium
AGGCTCATGGCCTCGCCCCATTACGGCGAACGGATGACGATGTGGTGGCTGGACTTGGTGCGATATGCCGATTCGGTAGGCTATCACGGCGATCAGGAAGTGAGTGTTTCGCCCTTCCGCCAATATGTCATTGAATCATTTAACGATAACAAGCCGTTTGATACGTTTACGATTGAACAGCTTGGCGGCGACCTGATGCCCGCACCAACGATCCAGCAGAAAATAGCAGCTGGATACAATCGACTGGGGATGATGAGTGCCGAAGGTGGCGTTCAGCCCAAGGAATATCTAGCCAAATATGCCGCTGAACGTGTGCGAAATGTTTCAGGCACATGGCTTGGCGTGACGATCGGCTGCAGCGAATGCCACGACCATAAATTCGACCCTTTCACAAGTCGCGAATTCTACCAGATGGAGGCCTTTTTCGCTGATATTAAAGAAAAGGGGCTCTACTCGGGCTCTGATTTTGGCTCTTCGATGAAAGTGCCAACCGCTGATCAGCAGGCAGCCCTGAAAAAGTTGGATGATCAGATTTCAATTGTCACGAACCGGCTGAATACCGATACACCTGAAATCGCCGCCGGCCGAGAGAAATGGCTAGCCAATCAGCCTTCATGGTCGATCTTGAAATCTACGGCGATGAAATCAAAAAATGGAGCGAGCTTGAAAACGCTGGGCGACGGCTCTATTCTGGCCAGTGGCGAGAAGCCCGCGACCGACATTTACGAAATTGAAATCAGTGAATTCCCGCCAGACCCGACAGCAATTCGGCTGGAAGTGCTGCCCGACGATTCTCTGCCGAAAAAAGGCCCGGGACGTTCCAATAACGGCAATTTTGTATTGACAGAATTTGTTGCAAAACTGGTATCGAAATCCGGTGAATTGAAAACTATTGAAATTTCTTCGGCCGTTGCCTCTTACGAACAGACTGGGGCATCGGGCGGGAATCCCTACGGCAAATGGGCAATTGCCGGAGCGATTGACCGCGACGCCAAAGGTGCCAAATGGGGATGGGCAGTGATGGAGAAGGCGGGGGCACCACAGTCGGCCATTTTCCTGCTGAAACCAGGCAACTTTGATGCTGCGGATGAAGCTAAAAAACCGGTGAAATTGATCGTGGAATTACAACAAAACCACGATAACCCAGCCCACACACTCGGTCGTTTCCGTCTGAGCGCAACGGCCTCTGCCAACGCTGCCGATGGCCTGAAAAATAGTGTGCCGGCTCTTGAGCCGATTCTCGCCACGCCGACAAGCAAACGAACCAAGGAGCAATCGGATCAGATCATAGCCCATTATCGTACAATTGCCCCGCAACTAGCCGCTACACGGCAGGAGCTGGAAAAGCTGCAAAAAGAGCGTGCAGATCTGGATAAGCAGATTGCAACGACGCTTGTGACTGAAAAGGTGCCGCCGCGAATGATTCGCGTTTTGCCTCGTGGCAATTGGATGGATGATTCGGGTGCTGAAGTTCAGCCGGGCTTTCCGGCAGTGATAAATCATCAGACAAAGATTCAGCCAGCCACTGATAAACGTCTGAATCGACTTGATCTTGCCCGCTGGCTTGTGGATGGTGAAAATCCATTGACTTCCCGCGTGCTGGCCAATCGCCTCTGGAAAATCTATTTTGGCGAGGCCATTTCGCGTAAGGTTGACGATCTTGGCTCGCAGGGGCAGCCGCCGACACATCCGGAACTGCTTGATTATCTGGCCGGTCAGCTTGTTGACAGCGGCTGGAATATCAAAAAGATGGTCAAGGCGATTTTAATGTCCAAAGCGTATCGACAATCGTCAGTTGCGACGCCGCAGCAGCGGGAACTCGACCCTTACAATATGCTTCTTGCCCGTCAGGGGCGATTCAGGCTTGATGCCGAAATGGTCCGCGATAATGCCCTGGCCGTGAGTGGACTGTTGGTTGATAAAATCGGTGGTCGCAGCGTCAGGCCGTATCAACCGCCTGGCTATTGGTCGCACCTCAACTTCCCCACACGAGAATGGCAGAACGACAGTGGTGAATCGCTTTACAGGCGTGGCCTTTACACGCACTGGCAGCGGCAATACTTACACCCTTCGTTGCTGGCGTTTGACGCTCCCAATCGCGAGGAATGTACGGCCGACCGGCCCCGATCCAACACTCCTTTGCAATCGCTGGTGTTGTTGAACGACCCGATTTATATCGAATCAGCCCGCGAATTTGCCACGAACATTCTGAAAAATGGTGGTTCTGCCGACGCCGACCGAATACAGTACGCGTTTCAACGGGCACTCTCCAGGCATGCGTCAGAAAAAGAGTTAGCTATTCTTTCCAAGCTGCTGGCTGAGGCAATGGCTGATTATCAGGCTCATCCGGATGCTGCCAAAGAGATCCTGAGCGTTGGAGCGAAGCCAGCACCCGCAAATGTTGACTCTGCCCAGCTTGCCGCCTGGACAAACGTAGCCAGAGCCATTCTGAATTTGCACGAAACAATTACACGAAACTGAATTCGGGAAGATTCGTTCCCCATGACAGACTGGGAATATCCATGGAACTGCCAAGCGGAATTGCGCGTCGTACATTTATCAAATCAGGCGGAATCAGCCTCGGCTCAATGGCTTTAGGCTCAATCCTCTCCCGGGAGTTTCAGGCCGCTGAAGCCACAGCTTCCCGTGGACGTGGTATGATCTCGCAGCTGCATCATGCACCCAGGGCTAAGCGAGTAATCTGGCTTTATATGGCCGGCGGCATGACCCATATTGATACTTTTGACAATAAACCTAAGCTGGCCGAACTGCATGGCAAGCCCATGCCAGAGTCGTTTACCAAAGGGCAGCAGATTGCCCAGCTTCAGGGGCAGCAGCTCAAGTGCTTTGGCCCACAGCATGCGTTTAAACGATGGGGCAAATCCGGGCAGTCGCTCGCAGAGATCTGGCCGAATCTGGGCGAGAAATGTGCCGACGATATCTGTATTGTTCGGTCGCTTTTCACGGATGCAATTAATCACGACCCTGCCCACACTTTCATGAACACCGGCTCGATGATCACGGGCCGACCGGCGATGGGCTCGTGGCTGCTTTACGGCCTCGGTGCCGAGTCTGAAAATCTGCCGGGCTTCGTCGTGATGGTTTCCACCGGTAAATTTGGCCAGAAGCAGCCAATTGCCGCACGGCAATGGCATTCCGGTTTCCTGCCTGGGCAATATCAGGGCGTGGAATTTCGCAGCAAGGGCGACCCTGTGCTTTATGTATCAAACCCGAAAGGCGTTTCGCGAGATTTACAGCGAGGCCTTGTTGATTCCGTTAATTCACTCAACCACCTTGCCGACCAGACCCTGCAAGACCCTGAAATTGCTACGCGCATCAGCCAGTATGAGCTGGCCTTCCGCATGCAGACAAGTGTGCCTGAACTCATGGATTTCAAGGGCGAACCTGAACATATTCGCAAGCTTTATGGGGCTGAGCCGGGCGACGGTTCATTTGGCTCAAATTGCCTGCTAGCAAGACGATTGGCTGAGCGTGGCGTTCGGTTTATCCAGCTTTATCACCGCGATTGGGATCATCATGGTGCGGTGAAAGAACACTCCGCCGGAACGGCCAAAGAAGTCGATCAGGGCGTGGCAGCCCTTCTGACAGATCTCAAACAGCGTGACATGCTGAAAGACACCCTTGTCGTATTTGGCTCGGAATTCGGCCGAACACCGATGGCTCAGGGCAACGGCCGCGATCACCATCTGGCCGGTTTCACCATGTGGTTTGCCGGCGGTGGTTTCAAGCCTGGCTTCAGCTATGGCGCGACTGACGACCTCGGCTACCGCTCGGTGGAAAATCGAGTTTCAGTGCACGACATTCATGCCACGCTGCTGCACCAGCTTGGCATCGATCACAATAAATTCACGTATAAATTCCAAGGCCTTGACATGAAGCTGACGGGTGTCGAACCAGCCAGTGTCGTGAAGGAATTGCTGGTTTAATCCGGCAGTTCTCAAATAGATCAGGCCACGGTTGAAGACCGCTTGCCATCGCCTGTTTTCTCTTCCTTCTTCTGGAATTTCAGGCCGCGGGTGAGCACCGCAAATGGGTTGTCGTCCCTGGCCGCTTTTGACTTCATGTAAAGATAGTCGTCATAGCGGCAAGGATAGACTGTCAGCTTGCCGTTTTCCACTTCAATGACCTTATTCGCCACTGCCCGAATAAAGTGTTCGTCGTGCGAAATAAAGCAGAGAGTGCCTTCAAAGTCGTTCAGGGCTTCTTCCAGAATATCGCGGCTGGCAATATCAAGGTGGTTCGTCGGCTCATCCATCATGATGAAGTTGTGCGTAACTGTCAGGATTTTGGCCAGGCAGAGGCGGGTTTTCTCGCCGCCTGAGAGATTGGCCACGGCTTTATCCACTGCATCGCCGCTGAAGAGAAACGCCCCAAGGGTGTTTCGCAATGAGCCTTCACTGGCTGCTGGATGCACTTCCCGCAGGCTTTCGATCACGGTTGAATTCATATTCAAGGCTTCCACACGGTGCTGGGCAAAATAGGTCTCGAAGACATTCGAGCCCATCGTTACTTCGCCGCCCTGTGGCTTCTGAATGCCCGCCAGCAGCTTCATCAGCGTGGTTTTACCAGCGCCGTTGGGGCCAACCAGCACAACTTTGTCGCCGCGCTCAATCTGCACGCTCATCTTGCGATAAACGATTTTCGTGCCATAGGCGAAATCAATGTCGTTAAGCTTGGCAACCACCTGTCCGCTGCGGGGCGGTTCGGGCAGCTTGATGCGTACCGCCGAATTGTCCTGCTGCGGGGCCGAAATCTTCTCGATCCGATCCATTGCTTTCAAGCGGCTCTGGGCCCGGGCGGCTGTGGCGGCATTGGCCCGGTTACGATCCACAAAGTCCTGCATCTGTTTGAGCTTCTTCTGCTGGCCTTCAAACGAAGCCTGATGCACAGCCAGCCGATGCTCCCGCTGCGGGATATGGTCCGAATAATTCCCTGAATAGGTATAGATCTTGCCCAGTTCAAGTTCCAGCGTTTTATTAATCACCCGGTCCAGAAAATCGCGGTCGTGGCAGGTGATAAGAATCGCCCCATCATAACTTTGCAGGAATTCCTCAAACCACTTCACCGAGAGCAGGTCGAGGTGGTTGGTCGGTTCGTCGAGCAGCAGAAGGTCGTGGCGAAAGGCCAGCAGGCCACCCAGTGCAAGCCGCATGGCCCAACCGCCTGAAAGGGTCGCCACGGGTGCATCGAGCTGGGGAACGCTGAATCCAAGGCCCATCAGAATGGTCTTGGCCCGGGTCTCCATTTCAAAGCCGCCAGCGGCTTCAAAGGCTTCCATGGCATCGTCGTAGTCGTCAAGGGCTTTTGGGTCGCCAGTTTCGAGCCCGGCCATCACCTTCTGATAGCGGTCATTAGCAATTGTCCATGGGCCCAAGTGCCTCAGCATATTCTCAAAAACGGTGCCTTCCCTAAGCGGGTGGATCTCTTGCGGCAGGTAGCCGACAGAGATTTTTCGATCTCGCATAAAGTCGCCGCCGTCCAGCGGTTCGGTGCCGAGAAGAACTTTAAAGAGAGTCGATTTGCCCGCCCCATTTTTGCCCAGCAGGCCGACCCGCTCACCCCGGTTGATTGAGACGTCGATACCGTCATAAACAGTTTGGCTACCGAATCTTTTTACTGCATTAACAAGACGGATCATGAATCGCTGGCACCGGGGTAGTGGTTGATCGCCTCAGCAAATTCGGTTCGCCGAAGTTGAGGCAGATTATCGACTAGCTTTATTATAGCTCTTTCATGACTCCTTGCGAAGATAAGAAAAACGCTGATCGGCAATATCCAGCGTGAATTGCCTTTTGATTTTTCTTTCAACAACTCTTTTGCCAAGGCATTTGCCCGAATATCTCTGTTCGATTATCATCATCGATGCGAACCGGATTATCCCTACCCAATCCTTTGCCTGCCAACACTGTACTGAGGCCGAAAATGCCTGCTAATCGCATCAAATATCTGGTGATTGTCATTTGTCTGGCGATTCCTGGCCTTATTCAACCTGCTCAAACGCCGGCCCAAAATGCAGGCGGATATGATCTCGTTATTAAAAACGGGCGTATCATCGACGGCACCGGCAACCCATGGTTTTATGGCGATCTGGCGATCAGCGGCGACCGCATTGTGTCCATTGGCCAAATTCCCAGCCAGAATGCCAAACGCACGATTGATGCCTCGGGAAAGGTCGTTTCGCCTGGCTTTATCGACATTCATTCCCATTCCGATGATCTTCTGCTGGAAGACGGCCATGCCCAAAGCAAGATTCGTCAGGGGGTGACGACCGAGATTCTCGGCGAAGGGCGATCGGCCGGCCCGAACCAGGGGCAGTTGCCGCCACAAAAGGCCAGCGTGCGTGGTCAATCAATCGAGTGGACAACCCTCGGCGGCTATTTTGACCAGATTGACCGGCTGGGCGTGAGCGTGAATGTGGCGAGTTATGTCGGGCTTGATAACCTCTGGGAATGTGTCATGGGCAAGTCGCATGCCAGACCTTCACAAGAGCAGATTGACGGCATGAAGAAGCTGCTGGACGAAGCGATGGGGCAGGGGGCGCTTGGGCTTTCCACCATGCTGATGATGCCGCCTGGCTCGCTGGCCACTACCGACGATCTTGTTCAGCTTTGCTCGGTGGTGAAAAAGCATGGCGGCATTTTTTCGTCGCACATTCGTAGTGAGGGGCTCGATATTTTTTCGTCGGTCAAACAGGTGATTGAAGTGGCCGAGCGGGCCGGTGTGCCGCTGGATATCATTCACATTAAAATTGCTGACGAAAAGCTTTGGGGAAAGATGAATGAAGTTGTTGGGCTGATTGATTCCGCTCGGGCAAGAGGTGTCAATGTGCAGGCCAATGTTTACCCTTACACCCGTGGGAATAACAACCTTTCCAGCATTATTCCGCCATGGGCGCACGAAGGCGGCAATGCGGCGATGATTGGTCGGCTGAAGGATGTAGAGGCTCGCAAACGGCTCAAGCGAGATATCACTCAGGGCATCGATGGCTGGTACAACCACTATACTGCAGTGGGCGGTGATTGGTCGCGCATGCTCATCAGCGGGCAGGGGCCTTATGAAGGGCAGACGATGGATAAGGTGATCGCGGCCAGGTCGGCCGGTAAGTCGCCCGCGCCCGACGCGTTGGATATTCTTTTCGACGTGCTGATCGATCAGAAGGGAAGCTTGCCGACCGTTTACGCCCATCATGAGGAACGCGACATGACCCTGGCGATGCAACAGCCTTGGTGCTCAATCGGTTCAGACGGCTCGGCTTACGCGACTGAAGGGCTGCTGCGACGCGGCAACCCGCATCCGCGTAATTTCGGCACTTTTCCGCGAGTTCTGGGCGTATATGCACGGGAAATGGGGCTGCTTACGCTTGAAGAAGCGGTGCGAAAGATTACTTCGCTGAATGCCGCCAAGGTTGGAATCACTGATCGAGGTCTTCTGAGGGCTGGTAATTTTGCGGATGTAACGATTTTTGATCCGAAGACGGTGATCGATCAATCAACTTTCACGGCTCCGTTTGCTTACAATAAGGGAATTGCTTACGTGATTGTAAACGGAAAAGTGGTTCTCGAGGGAGATCTGCACACCGGGGCGATGCCGGGGCGGGCATTGCGGCGAAAAAGCCCTGCGCTTTGATTTTTTCGGGATTTGTCGGGATAGTGGGCACTTGCGTCAGCAGGGGCGAGAGCAAATAATCAGTTTCGAAGAAGCGAAATAAAATCGCGATGTGGCATTGAATCAGCAACAACGGAGGATTGGATCGATGAGCATAGCACCTGTGAACCGTCGGGGTTTTGCACGAACATCGCTGGCATCAGGCTTTGCGGCGGCAGTCCTGCCGGTTTCAGCCGACACCATCACGACCGACACCAAAGGGCTGGAAGCCGGTGAGGTAAAGATTAAGACGAAGGATGGCGAAATCCCGGCCTATCGGGCCATGCCCGCAGAGGGCAAAGATTTTCCAGTTGTTCTGGTGGTGCAGGAAATTTTCGGTGTGCATGAGCATATCAAGGATGTTTGTCGCCGGTTTGCCAAGAAGGGTTATCTGGCAATCGCACCTGATCTTTATGTGCGTCAGGGCGATGTTTCCAAACTGACGGCATTCCCTGAAATTCTGAAGATTGTCGGACAGGTGCCAGACGCTCAGGTAATGACAGACCTTGACGCCACGGTGGCCTGGGCGAAAGAAACCGGCAAGGCAAACACCGCCAGGCTGGGGATTACCGGCTTCTGCTGGGGCGGGCGAGTTGTATGGCTTTATTCCGCACATAATCCGCAGCTCAAAGCGGGTGTGGCATGGTATGGTCGGCTGGTCGGAATGGCGGACGATCTGCACCCAAAGAACCCGATTGATCTGGTGGCGAGCCTAAATGCCCCGGTGCTTGGCCTTTATGGTGGGGCCGATAATGGTATTCCGAACAACACTGTAGAGCAGATGCAGAAGGCACTCAAGGATGCAGGCAAGCCTTCGGAGATCAAGCTTTATCCCGACACGCCGCACGGTTTTCATGCAGACTATAGGCCTACCTATCGCAAGGAAAATGCGGAGGATGGCTGGAAGCGTCTGCTGGAATGGTTCAGCAAAAACGGTGTTTGAATCGTTTTTTTAAATGGATAAGAAAAGCCCCGGAGATTGTACCGGGGCTTTTTCATATGAATGGTTTGTGGTTAGACTGTCACATTTTCGTCGCGAGGTCGAGGGTCGAATTTAACAGAGACCTGATCGACGATGATTTCAAATGACTCGTTTTGAGTTGTCGGGGCTGCTTCGACCAGAATCATCACGCCGACCCCGCGCTCAATTTCAGACGCTCCATCGTCCTGGCTTCTCAGACGATGAATCAGGCGGACACTGCCCGCCCCTTTTTCCAAAGGGATATTCATACGCTTAAATTCGCGAATTTGGCTGAGATCTTTCTTCTGACCATCGAGATAGCCGTAAAAAATCAGGGAGATGGAACTGCTTGAAGGCAGAGCGACCGAAACATCTGTCAGTTTCAAATCTGCTTCGATGGTGAATTGACCGGCTCTCGGGTTTCGAAATTCCTGAGCGATCAGGGCACGAAATGGTTTTTTGAGGGGATTTGGCCCGGTTAGACGAAAATGTGCTTTGCCATTCTGATTTTTTACGACCAGTGGATGATCGGCTGATGGCTGCATTGGCTGGGCTTGCCAGCCTTGAATCCGCCGGCCAGGTTCGGCAGGGCTGATCACGGTTTTGGCAGGGAAGTCGCCGGCAATGATCAACTCATTCGAGAATTCTGGCACAAAGGCGAGATCACCAGCGGGCGTTTGCCGGTTTTTCTCGGCGGTGCCGGTGCCGATCAGCTTCCAGAGCGGCTCGCCATCGGTCACGCGGATCGGTCTGTCGGTGGCATCGCGGAAAAAGCCGTTGGTGTCGATCCCGAGCAGGTGAAAAATCGTAGCGACCAAGTCTTGCGGCTCGACCTTGTTGGTGGCGGGAAAAGCCCCTGAACGGTCGCTTGAGCCGTAAACCTGTGCTGACTCGATCCCCGCCCCGGCCAGCACACAGCTGAAAACATGGCCCCAGTGGTCGCGGCCACCGTTGCGATTGATCTTCGGTGTACGGCCAAATTCACCAATGGCTACAACAAGTGTTTCGTCAAGGAGGCCTCGGTTTGACATATCTTCAATGAGACCGGTAAAACCGACGTCAAAAAGAGGGCAAAGCACATTTTGCAGGCGGTCGGAGTTCTGGGCATGTGTATCCCACATCGGGTTGGAGACGGCAGTGTCGCCCCCTTCACGCGGCCAGTTGACGTGTACCAGCCGGGCTCCGGCCTCAATAAGCCGGCGTCCGAGAATCAGGCAGCGAGCCCATGGGCCGTTTCCATAGAGGCGGCGAACGGATTCGGGCTCAGAGGAAATGTCGAACGCCTGTCGGGCTTTGCCGGATGAGAGGAGCTCGTAGGCATTCCTTGCCTGAATGTCGTAGAGCCCGGGGGCACCGCTGGAGTCGATCTGGCGAAAATGCGAATCGACCTGATCAAGCAGGCTTCGGCGACGATCAAGCCGAATGGGCGGCAGATCGTCGGGCAGCGAGAGCCCCTCTATACGAACGGATTCTGCCCAGGCATCAAAAATGACGCGGTCGGGGTCCCACTGTTTGCCCAGAAAACCGCCCGTTTGACCGGCCGGGGTCACATTGTCGTTGAGCCGCATGACATCGGGTAGCCAAACGGAACTCAGGCCCGGAAGTTTGTCTGAGGGCTTGAGCATTTTGATGATCGAGCCCATGTAGGGCCAGTCGGTCGGGCTAATCTGACGAGACTGTGTGCCGAGGTATTTCTTGCCGGTCAGAACCCAGTAGCCGCTGGCGTCGTGCAGGTCGTTGGCGGTGGAAATAGAGCGAATGACGGCCAGCTTATCGGCGATGCGGGCCGAACGGGGCAACAGTTCACAGAAGTCAATTCCGGGAACATTAGTTGCAATTGGCTTGAATTCGCCGCGAATCTCGGCAGGGGCATCTGGTTTGGGGTCGAATGTTTCATGTTGGGGCGGACCGCCCTGAAGCCAGAGAAAAAGCACATTTTTGGCACGGCCGAAACTCTGGTCGCGGGTCAGATTCGATGCCGTGGCATTGTTTCGCAGTAGCGTTGGCAGCCCAAGGCCAAGCGCACTTAAACCACCGATACGAACAACCTCACGTCGCGATAAACCACTGGATTGAAGGCTGAGCATCGATCGGCCCTTCCTTTTGGAGAGGATTAAGTGCTATCAGGCAAGCACTTCGCGGCGAATCTTCGGCGTGTCGGTCGGGCCGATCAGGCGGGCATTCAGGCCGACATTTCGGAATGAAAGGCGGTAAGGGTCAAGACCGATCAAGTGCATGATCGTGGCCTGAAGGTCGCGAATTTCAAACGGATTTTCGCTGACCCTGTAGCCGAGTTCGTCAGTCTGGCCAATGGTAATGCCCGGTTTGACACCGCCGCCGGCCATCCAGATCGAGAAGCAGTGGATGTGGTGATCACGGCCGAGGAATTTTGAGCCGCCTCGCGCTTCGTTCATTGAGGTCCGGCCGAATTCGCCGCCCCAGACGACAAGTGTCTCATCCAGCATGCCTCTTTGTTTGAGATCTGTTAAAAGGGCATCAATTGGCTTATCAACCTGCTTGCACTTATTTGGCAGGCCATTGACGATATCGTTATCGGCACTGGTGCCGTGCATATCCCAGCCCCAGTCAAAGAGCTGAATATAGCGCACACCATTTTCAGCCATGCGGCGGGCCAGCAGACAGTTGTTGGCGAAACTGTTCTTGCCAGGCTCAGCTCCGTACATGTCAAGCGTACGTTTGTCCTCGCGGCTGATATCCATTACTTCCGGCACGCTGGTCTGCATGCGATAAGCCAGCTCGTATTGTTCAATTCGGGTGAGCGTCTCTGGATCACCAAATTCTTTCAATTCGGCTTCGTTCAGTGCCTTGATGGCGTCGAGGCTACGGCGGCGGTCATCTCGCGACATACCTGCCGGATTATTGAGGTAAAAAATCGGCTCGTTGCCCGTGCGGCACTGCACACCCTGATAGACCGAAGGCAGAAAACCGCTGCCCCACACCGATTTGCCGGCCGTTGGGTCGGTTCCGCCCGAAACTAATACAACAAACCCAGGTAAATCCTGATTTTCCGTACCCAGGCCATAAGTCGCCCATGCACCCATGGCCGCACCACCGGCCCGGTTTTCACCGGTGTGCAGAAAAAGTTCGGCCGGTGCATGGTTGATCTCTTTGGTGATCATCGAGTTGATAATGCAGAGATCATCCGCATGGCGGGCCATGCCGGGAACCACTTCACTGATCCATTGCCCTGATTGCCCATGGCGGGCAAACTTCCAGGGGGTGCCCAGCATTACGGGACGACCCTTGATAAAAGCGAATCGCTCGCCCTTAAGGATTTCGTCAGGGCAGGGCTCCATGTGATGCTTAACAAGTGTCGGCTTCCAGTCAAACAAATCCTGCTGCGGCGGTGATCCGCTCATGTGCAGGTAAATGACTCGTTTTGTCTTTGTCGGGTGATTTGGCGGCCGAACGGCCAGCGGGCCGTCAGGCTTTCGGCCCGAAGTTTCGGCAGCGTTTGATGAGGATTTGCCGACTGTCTGGCTCAGAGCCACTGCGCCCAGGCCAATCTGACAATTTTTGAGGAAATGCCGGCGGGTGAGGTAACGAGTCCACTCAGTTTGGGCCTGAACATGGATCGGAGTTAGCTTTGACATCTTCGTTACCTCAACCTTTCGTCAAAACCGAATCAAGGTTCAGAAGCACATTGCCAATGACAGTCATCGCGGCGGCATCAGCTGGTTTAACATTCGCCGGCAAAGCCCCAAGCTGGCTTTCAGCCATCATTTTGGCAGCCTGAGCGTCTGACTCATAACGCTTGAGCTCAGCCTCGTAAAGCTGTTTCAAAACAATCAGCCGCGCAGGTTCAATCTCCCGCGAGGTCGCCAGCTTGTAGCCGTATTTCAACCGTTCTTCCAGAGAGGCGCCACCTTCGCGGATGATCCGGCGGCCCAATGCCTGAGCCGCCTCAACAAAAACTGGGTCGTTCAGGGTGACATAAGCCTGTAGCGGCGTATTGGAACCGATCCGCCGAATTGAGCAGACTTCGCGGCTGGGTGCGTCAAATGTCGTCATTGATGGATGTGGGACTGTTCGTCGCCAGAAGGTGTAGAGCCCGCGGCGGTAACGGTCCGGGCCGGTGCTTGTCGGATAATTCCGCTGGCCGTTAAATGCAGCCTGCCAGAGATTGGCAGG
>JBILGL010000480.1:0-3894 GCA_044351075.1 Isosphaeraceae bacterium
GTCGTAATCACGTCGATCCTGTACCGATGGGTCCACATGCGTTTGACCATGGCCAATCGCAAATCCATTAATGCCATTGTAAGCTTCAGCCCACCAGCCATCGAGCACAGAAAAATTCAAAACCCCGTTCAACAAAGCCTTTTCGCCGGAAGTACCACTGGCTTCCTGCGGCCGACGCGGATTATTGAGCCAAACATCTACTCCCTGCACAAGATGGCGGGCAACAGACATATCGTAATCTTCGACAAAGACAACCCAGTCCTCAAAATCAGCCAGCTTGGTCTTGCGAACGATCGACTGGATCAACTCTTTGCCAAATTTATCCTCAGGGTGGGCCTTACCGGCAAAAACGAGCTGAATCCGTTTGCCTGTTGACTTGACCATGTTGATCAGGTTTTCGGCTTCGCTCAAAATCAGACCTGCTCGCTTGTAAGTGGCAAAACGGCGGGCGAAACCGATTGTTAGAGTATCTATATCAAGTCTGTGCTTAAACTTATCAAGTGCTTCGACTGATTCCCCACGGGCCGACGACTGCATCGCCAAGCGGTGTCGAACATAGGAAATCATACCTGCCTTGAGGATTTGGTGTGTTTCCCAAAACTCTGAATCGCTGATTGAATCAACTGCTGTCCAGACTTCTGGATGCCGAATTCGCGCACGCCAATCGGTGGGTAGGTGAAGGTCAAACATCCGCTGCATCTGAGGAGCGATCCATGTGCCAGCGTGAACTCCGTTTGTGATATGTCCAATTGGCACCTCTTCCAACCGCCGATTGTGGTATAGCGGGTGCCACATCTGGCGCGAAACCTCGCCATGTATGGCACTTACACCATTAGCCCGGCGTGTCAGCTTCAGCGCCAGGACCGTCATGCAGAAAGGCTCGCCGTGGTCGTGAGGATGCACTCGGCCGAGCCCCATGAAATCATCGTAGGAGAGGCCGACCTGCTCGCGAATCAATCCGAGATTTTCTTCGACAAGCTCAGCCCAGAAACGATCGTGGCCGGCGGCAACCGGCGTATGTGTTGTAAAGACAGCACGGGCTGAGACTTCTTTGGCTGCTTCCCAGAACGATTGGCCCTGTTCCGCCATTTCGTCGCGAATCTCGGCCAGGAGAGCGAAAGAGCTATGGCCTTCGTTCAGGTGGATCACGGCCGGGCGAATGCCCGCCGCCTTGAGCGCCATCACTCCGCCCACCCCCAATAACAGTTCCTGCCTGATTCGAACACGGGCATCGCCACCGTAGAGCCGAGCGGTCAGGGTTTGATCCCATTCGCTGTTTTCATGTACACGGGAGTCAAGCAAAAAGAGTTTGGTACGACCGACATCGACCGTCCAGACCTTTGCATGCAAAGTGCCGTTACGCGATGGAATTGCTATTTTAATAGGCTGCCCATCGGCACCTATGGCGGGCTCAATCGGTAGAAGTTCTGGATTATTGTAGGGATAGTTTTCCCGCTGCCAGCCTTCGGCATCAAGTGCCTGGCGAAAATACCCTTCACTGTAAAGCAGGCCGACTGCCACCAGTGGGATACCCAGATCGCTTGCGCTTTTTAAATGATCGCCGGCAAGCACACCCAAGCCGCCGGAATAGATTGGCAGACTTTCATGCAGGCCAAATTCGGCGGAAAAATAAGCGACAGGTCGCGACCTGAGGCTGGCTGCATAAATCGCTCCCCAGCTTTTGCGATTTTCGAGATACTCTTTCAGCCGACGAAAGGCGTAATCGACACGTGAATCAAGTGCCATTTTCTCAGCCTGACGCTGGAGAGCATCCTCATTAATTTCTTTCAAAAAAACGATCGGATTATGACCTGTTCGAGTCCAGAGCTCGGGATCAAGCACACGAAATAAATCAATGACTTCAGGCTGCCAGACCCACCAGAGATTCCGGGCCAGCTCACGCAAACGGGCAACTAGTTGTGACTGGGCCATTGTTCTTGATACCTCCGTTGCTTGAGTCTGATTCGCAATGGTGCTAGCAGGAAAGATGAACAGCAAATATTTTGCCGGGCCGGCAATTTGCCACTGTGAGAAGCCCGATTCAAAATGCCGTCATCTCCCAACACTGCACAACTCTCCAGCTAAAAGTATGCCGAAAGCATGGAAATTTGTCGAGAATCATGCAATCAGCATAAACGTCAAATTTTGTGAAATTGTCAGAATATGTAGATCTCAGGCTTGACGTGGCGAAGAAATTCCTTAGATTAACATGTTGAGTTGGTGTATCGTGTTCAACTATCAGGCGAGATTGCCCAATAGTTGGACAACCGAGCTGATCAAAGCCCCCATTTCAGAAAGCTGGTATGAGTTTCCGAAGCGACGATTCATTTAACGATCGACAACCGGATCGTGGTGGTAGCGGTAATTCTGCGGCCGACAAAGGCATGCGTGTTAATGAGCAGATTCGCATCTCACCCGTTCGTGTGATCGCGGCTGACGGATCTATGGTAGGGGCAATGCCTGTAAACCGGGCTCTTGAACTGGCCCGTGAGGCAGGCCTTGACCTGGTCGAAGTTGCGGCCAATGAGCGTCCGCCAGTTTGCAAAATCATGGACTTTGGCAAGTTCAAATACGACCAGAAAAAGAAAACTGCCAAGCAGAAACAGCATCAAACGCACGTCAAAGAGATTCGTGTACGCCCGAAGACCGGCGACCACGACATCGAAGTGCGTATTAACAAGGCCAAAGAATTTCTTGAGGCCAAGGATAAAGTGCTGGTCAATGTGCTTTTCAAGGGGCGTGAACTGGCCCACATCGAAGAGGGCCGAAAGGTTATGGATGAAGTGCTTGCCGCACTCGCCCCCTACGGTAAGCTGGAAAAGACGCCTTCGATGGAAGGTAAGAAAATGAGTGCCATTCTGGCACCAAAGTGATGCCATAAGACCGGGTGCCGGATGCACCCGGTCTTGCCTCAATTTCTGACGACAGATGGGTTGGAACGGAGTCACCGTAAATGTTCAGAAAATTTTTTGGCCTTTCTGGCTGTTCAGCCCTTCTGCTTATGTCCGCCAGCACAATTGCTCAGGAAGTGATCGTGCAGGAAGAACCGACCATCATCCAGCGTATTTTTGCGCCGGTGGTTGAAACAGTCGAGACCATCACCGCTCCTGTTCCAAATCAGGCCTATGCTCCTTCTCAAACAGTAATTACAGCTCCCAGCCGGGTTGTGACTACGACCAATAATGTCCAGATCATTCAGACGCAGACAAGGATCAATGACCCTGTCTTTGACGCTTTAGCTCGTCAGCTTCGCGATATACTACCCGACCGTCGCCGCGAGGCTGCCTTTGCGCTTGGGCAGCTCCGCAATCCTCGTGCAATGCCGCTTCTGCTCGATCGACTACGCGTTGATCTGAACAAAAACGTGCGTAAGGCTTGCGTCGTCGCCCTGACACAGATCCCAGACCCAGCTGTTCCCGGATACCTCGAGCGAGTCGCCATTTACGACCCGAATGCCGAAGTGCGCCAGCTGGCTGCAAATCTGATGAAAAAATTGACGGAATCGGTCGTCGTGGAAACACCCATCGAAGTTCCGACTACGACAACAACGATCATACCCGGCCAGGCCACCACAATTCAGACTCCAGCCACAGGCCAGATTGTCGGTGGCATTCCTGCTTCCAGCGGTGTTCAGATCCAGGGTGCGATCTCACCAGCAACGACTCAGCCCGGCACTACGCTGCGTCCAAGAAATCCGGCCAGCAGTCCTGAAATTATTTCAGAGCCTGTTCAGAAACCGGCGATCAATCCGCTGAGTCCATCCACGTCATCTTCTGGCGAACCAGCCTTGAAGCAGAAGGAAGCAACGAAATCTGCCGCCAAACCGGCCGACGCACCAAAATCAGGAGCAGCTTCACCACTGCTTTCGCCACCGTCGCCCACTGAGCCACCTCC
>JBILGL010000481.1:0-3888 GCA_044351075.1 Isosphaeraceae bacterium
TTGGTGGTGCTGCATCCAGGGGCAGGAACTCAGGCAAAACGATGGCCGATTGTATTTTGGCGAAGGCTGATATTGCAATTGCGAGAGCAGGGTTTTTTTGTGGCAATTATTGGCTCGGCTGAAGATATGCCGGTTGCCGAAATGCTGCAGCGAAGGCCGGGTGTCATAGACCTGACGGGTCGATTGAAGCTTACGGAGACGCTGGCATTGATGGAAAAAGCGGCGTTTTTCATTGGTGTTGATTCGGGGCCGGCGCATCTTACATCGGTTGTTGGAATCAAATCGGTTGTATTGTTCAGCGGCACGAATCGGGCGAGCCAATGGCGACCATGGTCGAGGGCAGCAATGGGCCTGAGAAAAAAGGTCTCGTGCTCGCCATGTCATCAGAAGCTCTGCCCGCTGGAAAGTCATGCATGCATGACAGGAATCAGCCCTGAGCGGGTCATTCGGGCGGCATTATGGTGGTGGAAGAGAGGTGTGAATCATGACGGAAATCAAACCAGCGGACAAAAACGAAAGCCAAGCGCAGCCTGATGATACTATCCTGCGATTTGGTCTTTCTGTTGAACATTTCCAACTCATCACGACTTTCTGGTTGATATTTGTTTTATCTGCTTATTGCTTTACGATTTATCGCGAGCGGGGCGACCGTATTGCTGCAATTCTGCATCGATTGTTTTATTAATTCTCTGAGAGTAATTATCCAATTATAGCCTTTTTTGAAAAATGAATCGGTTGACTCTTTAAATTTGCAACATCTTTTCGGATAATCAAATGACATTCCGGTAAATCTCAGGATTCTCGCCTCAAGTTGGACTTCGCCCATGCACGACCGCTCTCCTAATCGCCGCTATTTTCTCAGCATGTCGCTGGCCGCTGCCGCGACATCCGTCGTTCGCCCCTCGCATGCCGCCGCCAACGATAAAGTGAGGCTGGCGATAATTGGAGCGCGAGGCCGCGGTGCTGATCTGGCTGCAAGTTTCTCCCGAAACGATGGTTTTGATGTGGTGGCACTGTGCGATGCCGATAGCCGCGTATTTGCCAAGGCCCAGGGTAATCTGGCGAAAAGCAAGAGATCGGAAGCAAAGACGGAAACCGATTTCCGGCGATTGCTGGATGACAAATCGATTGATGCCATCGCCGTGGCCACGCCTGACCACTGGCATGCCCTGATGGCCGTGATGGGCTGCCAGGCGGGCAAGCATGTGTATTGTGAGAAGCCGGTGAGCCACAATCTGGTGGAAGGACGGCGGATTGTGGAAGCCTCGCGGAAATACAACCGCGTGGTGCAGGCTGGCACTCAAAGGCGTAGCTCGAAATCGGTGCAGGAGGCCGTTGAGCTGGTGAAGTCGGGTGCAGTCGGCAAAGTGGGCATGGCCCGGGCATGGATTCATCAGATCAGGCCGAACATTGGTCACGGCAAGCCGGGCGAAGTGCCTGCCGGTGTAGATTATGCACTCTGGCAGGGTCCGGCTTTGGATCGGCCATTTTACGAAAATCGGTTTCACTACAATTGGCATTGGTTCTGGAACTGGGGCACGGGCGAGATAGGCAATAACGGGATTCATGGTGTGGATGTGGCTCGCTGGGGGCTGGGAGTGGACGGGCCGACCCGCGTGACTTCTTCCGGCGGTAAATTTGTCTTTGACGACGATCAGGAAGTGCCTGACACACAGATTGTGACCTGGGAATTTCCGGAAAAGACGGTAATTCAGTGGGAGCATCGGATGTGGTCCAAGCATCCGACCGAAAATTCCGGCTTTGGCATCGCCTGGTATGGCGACAAGGGGACGATGGTCATTGGCAACAGTGGCTGGAAAATAGAAGACCGCGACCCCAAGGCCCCGCCATTGGCGAAAAGCGAAGGGCCAAGCAGCGACGGCATGTCGGCCCATATCCAGAATTTTCTGGATTGCATTCATGACAATAAGAAGCCAAATGCGGATATTGAAATCGGTCATTTGTCAACAAGGCTTTGTCATCTGGGTAATATTGCTCACAGAACTGGCCGGAATCTGACATTTGACACGAAGACTGAGACATTCCCCGGCGACAGCGAGGCCAACGCGCTCTTGGGTCGAGAATATTCCAGCCGCTTTGCCATGCCAGAGAAGGTCTGACTCCTGAGAGAAACGGAGTTCATGATGATCATTTTCCGAAGAGATTGCCATTAATGATCATCGACCGGATTGAGCTTCATCGTGTTCGCCTGCCGCTGGTGCGACCATTTCGCACCAGCTCGGCACTTCGTACACATATCGAACATGTTCTTGTGCGGTTGATTGATAAAGATGGCGCGGAAGGCTGGGGCGAAATTGCCACGGCGATTGATCCTTTTTACAACGCTGAGACCACCGAAACGGCCTGGCACCTGACTCGTGATTTTCTTGGGCCGATGGTGATCGGTCGGCCCTGGGATGGGATTCAGGAATTTCGTAGCCTTTATGGAAAGGTGAAAGGAAATCGATTTGCACGCAGCGGAATGGAGATGGCGGCGTGGGATTTAGTCGGTCAGAAAACTGGCCAGAGCCTGAAAACCATGCTTGGCGGAGTGCGAAATGAAGTAGCAGTCGGTGTCAGTCTGGGCATTGAAAATGAAATTTCTGTTTTATTGCAACAGGTGGATAAGTATGTTGCGGAAGGTTATCGCCGGGTGAAATTAAAAATTGCGCCAGGATGGGATTTGAAGCCTGTGGCTGCGGTTCGGGAAAAATGGCCAAATGTGCCACTACAGGTGGATGCCAATTCAGCGTATGGATTAAATGATACGGATCTATTAAAAAAGCTTGATGAATACAATTTAATTTTAATTGAACAACCGCTGGCTGACGATGATATTCTGGATCATGCCGAATTGCAACGAAGCCTGAAAACACCGATTTGTCTTGACGAAAGCCTGCACACAGTGAGTGATGTGAGGCATGCCTTGAAATACAATTGCTGTGGCGTGGTCAATATTAAGGTAAGCCGTGTGGGTGGGCTGGAAGAATCGCGACAGATTGAGCGATATTGCTTTGAGAAAAATGTCGCGGTCTGGTGTGGCGGAATGCATGAATTTGGGTTGGGGCGGGCGGCGAATCTGGCGATTGCAAGCCTGGAAGGTTTTACGCTGCCGGGCGACACCTCGGGCTCCGATAAATACTGGGTTGAGGATATTATTGATCCGCCGATAGTTGTCAAGAATGGGATGGCGAGTGTGCCCAATGGGCCGGGGCTGGGTGTGAATCTGCAAATGGATCGCGTTAAGAAATATCGCACGGAATGGATTACCCTTGAGCGAAATGCCCGAGCCACGACATGAATCATATAGCATTTCAAAATGCAATTGCAACTGAAGCTGGATTGTATCTGGAGCATCTGCAAAAAATTATTGAAATGGAGTCACCAAGCCACGACCCAGGCCTGCTCAATCAAGTTGCGGATGCAATAATCAGCGACTGGCAGACAATTGGCATTGGCTGTGACGAGATTCAGAATGAGGCCGGGGCGAAGCACCTGCGGCTGAAGTGGATGCCGGCGGTGGTGAGCGATCAATTGAAACCATGGCTAGTCGTCGGTCATTTTGACACAGTCTGGCCCGTGGGAACGCTGGCGAAAATGCCATTTCGACGTGAAGGCGATCAGGTGGCTGGCCCTGGCACTTATGACATGAAAGCCGACTTGGTTCTTGCCTGGCTGACGGCCAGGCATATGTTGAAGATGGGTATCATGCCATCGCGGCCGGTTGTATTTCTTTTTTCATGTGACGAAGAGACAGGTAGCCATTCTTCGCGTGAATTGATTGAAAGAGAAGCCAGAAATTCAAATGCCGCTTTGGTGCTTGAGCCGCCGCTTGCCGGTGGAGCGTTAAAGACGGCCCGGAAGGGAGTTGGTTGTTATCGAATTGAT
>JBILGL010000482.1:0-3886 GCA_044351075.1 Isosphaeraceae bacterium
GCCACCACCACCATATCCACCACCACCACCACCGCCGCCGCCACCTGGGCGAGCTTCACGTGGACGGGCTTCATTGACCGTCAGACGACGGCCCTGAAATTCACGATCATGCAGCGATTCAACAGCGTTTAACGCTTCTTCATCGCCGGCCATTTCAACAAAGCCGAAACCACGGCTGCGTCCGGTTTCCCGATCTTCGAGAACCTGAGCGGAGACAACGCTCCCATATTGGGAGAACAACTGGTCGAGGTCAGAACTCGTCGTGCGGAACGACAGGTTACCAACATATAACTTCTTACCCAAGGTCAACTACCTAAAGCTACGGAGCTTTGGAACCGTTCAAGAACTTTCCGGGTTCCATCAGAAAGAGGCCGACAGCGGCCCTGCGGGAATCCAATCAGACCGACTAATCTACTGAAAGACTCTGGCGATCCACAAACACCCATATTAAATATTTCGAAAATTTCGTCGAATGTAAAGACAAATTCTGAAAAATTTTCTATTTTCTTTTTATTCCTATCCATAAAGCGTGTCAAGTCTCTATTGTTTTTTATCAACACCGGTCATTGACTCGGTGGAATCAATTCGTTTCTGGGCTTGATCAAAAGCACAAGCACCACAGAGATGATCGCGGTGCAGGCAAAGGCTCCAAAAATCTGGCTCAGGGGTACCTGCTTATCACGCAGTGCCCCAAAGAGCCAGTCGGCCAGCCCGCCACAACTGATACTCACCAGATTCATGATGCCATAGCCCGTTGCGCGAAGCTCTGGCCTGACAATTTGGCAGAGAATGGGCATATTGTTGCAGTCAAAAAAGCCCCAGCCAATCCCGAAAAGAACCAGAAAAGCAATGGCTGTACCGAGTGATCCCGCACTGCCCACACCAAAAATGGCGGGAACAATTAAACTCATGCCGATGGCACTGGTAAAAATTCGGCCCCGATGGTTTTTCTTCATCCAATGATCAGCCAGCGAACCACCGATAAACGCCCCAATAATTGCCGCTATCTGCCAGTAAAGCGTCGCTGAAACGCCTGCCTTACCCTGACTGATGTTAAACTGCTGCTGCAAAATCGCCGGCATCCAGTCTCGCACAACCCAGCCCGCCAGCGCAGGCAACGTAAAGTAAAGCACAAGAAGGATAAATGAGAGATTTGTCAGCAACTCGGCCACTGCCTGACCAGGCTTCGGACGGGCGGGTCTGGCGACACTCTGATCCTCATGAAGAGCCTGGCGTGGGGCATCTCGTAATATCAAAACCAACGGCACAGCATAGAGCATGCCAAAGTATCCACAAGTCACAAATGCTGATCGCCAGCCAAGTTGTGGTGATTGTGCCACATATCCACCAAAGCCACCCATGATCTGCCCGAAATACATCCCCATCTGATGCAAACCAATCGCACGTGAGCGTGTGTGGCCAATATGATATTCTGATATAAGTGCAAGAGCTGCTGGCACATAGAATGCTTCGCTAAAACCCATGAGAGATCGGGCGATGAGAAGCTCATTGTATGTTTCTACCTGACCGGTCCACCAGGTGACCGCCGACCAGACGAAGAGACTGCAACAGATGGTCAGTCGGCGGCTGAATCGGTCGGCGATGTAACCGGCGAAAGGGCTGAGAAAAGCATAAACCCACTTGAACTGGCCCAGCATATAGCCCCAGTTCTGGTCATTCTTGATGGATGTGATATCACCCATAATCGAGAGCTTCATCGACGCAAGCATCTGTCTGTCCAGGTAGTTAAGTAATGCTACCGGAAACAGGAGAAGCACAACCAGCCAGGCGGTGCTGATGGTTTTGCCAGACGAACGATGAATGGACATAAGCAGTGCCCTGGGCTGAACTGAACTCATTCTCCCTAAAGGAATTCAGGAGATGGATCAGACGCTTTTCGATGATGATTGTTCGGGATTTTACGTCATCCAGCCTGGAAAAGACAATGATTTCCCAAAAACTAAAGCCCAGCCCGCTTCAAAACCCAAATAAAAAAGGCTTGCCCAAATCAGGCAAGCCCTTATTTGACGTAAAGTCTTTTTCAGAATATCTTTACATCCATGCACATTAACTCATCCGTATCTGCCAAGGCGTGGAATTTCAGCCTTGGGCGGATGCAGATGAAGCAAACCATCTTGGAAATGGGCAACGGCTATGGAAGCATCAAGTGAGCAACTGAAGTTCAGGCATCATTTGAACATACCATCATGCTGTTCGATCTTTCAGCAATCTTGAATCGATAGCAAAAGTCGAAGTTGGCCAGGCTCACTGTTGGTTCACAACAATTCGGCGCGGCTGACTGGCCTCAGATTTGGGCAGAAAAATGCGCAGTACGCCATGAGACGTTGTTGCATTGATGCCATCCGCTTTGACGTCATCAGAGACTTTGATGATTCGCTGGAAATCACCATAAAGCCTGTTATCATAAGCGGTTTTAGCTGACTCATCAGGATGCCGCTGATAGCTGATTGTGAGCTTGTTCTGGAAAAATTCCATGCTCACACTGGCAGGATCAATTCCGGGAATATCTGCCTCAACCGTCCATCCTGTATCACTTTCTGACAGTCGTACCGGAATCAGATGCTGCGCAGACAGCAAAGGTCCGTCTTCTGTCTGGTGTGAAGCCGTTTCAGGCGCAAGAGCCGTGAAATTCATCGGGCCAAAAGACCATGTGCGATAAGTAGCCATCTCTTCATTCTACCTTTCTTCAGGGTTCATTTCTGTTTTGGCAGTTAAATGACCACTCATTAAACTGCCTGCCAAAAAGACATGGCAAACTTTATGCCAATATGACTGCCAAAACAACAATTATTCTGTAAATCTTTACTAAATAAGACGTTAAATTTTTCTATTCTAAACGAAAAAAAATATTGATCAACCAGAAACCTTTCCGACAGATGCCATATTGGCACCAGCCTGCACTGAACCGCTAACTGTCATTTTGGCATTCAGGAGAAGAGTTCGCGAATCGGGTCACCATGGTAGATCGCATGGGGACGATCCTGATTATCATACCAGGCGAGGGTTTGGGGCAGGCCGAGTGAATCATAAATTGTTGCTGCGAACTGCTCTGGAGTGACTGGCCGACTGGCAGGGGTGCCGCCGAGGGCGTCGGACGAGCCGACGACCCGTCCGCCCACGATACCGCCGCCGGCAAGAAGCACTGACTGAACGCGGCCCCAATGGTCGCGGCCAGGGAGCTTGTAGTGTTCGCGAAGATGTGAAATCTTCGGAGTTCTGCCAAATTCGCCAGCCATGACAATCAATGTTGATTCCAGCTCGCCGGAAGCATGCAGATCCTGAATCAAAGCGGATACCGATTGATCCATCGGCGGCAACAAATTCTGTCTGAGATGCGGGAAGGCATTGCCATGAGTGTCCCAAGTCTCATTATTACCAAGGTTTACCTGAACCAGTGGAACGCCTGCGCCGACGAGTCGGCGGGCAACGAGACAGCTCCAGCCGAAGCTATGACGGCCATATCGGTCGAGCAGTTTCGGGTCAGATTCTCCTAAATCAAAGGCCCGTCGAATTTTCGGGTCGGTTAGCAGGGCCACTGCACCGGAACGCTGTTGATCAAGCCCCTCGGCTGAGCCGGCCCACATGTCGAGAGATTTACGTTGTTGATCAACCGACCGCAGGAGGCTAAGGCGTCGATCCAGACGATTAGACGTCAGATCGGCGGGCAGGCTGAGTGAGAGTGGCTCAAATTTGCGTTCTATCGATTTTTCCGGCTTGTTCTGGTGATCGAAACCAAATGCGGGATATGCACCATAACTATTTGGATCAAAGGGAGATAACTCAAGGAACCAAGGGTCGTTTTTGGTTCCCATCACTCCACCAAACTGGCCGGGAATGATTCGGCCGGTGCGATGGACCAATTTTT
>JBILGL010000483.1:0-3884 GCA_044351075.1 Isosphaeraceae bacterium
AGCCTTCATCAGATGTTTCCAATCCGGGCGAAGAGTTGATCGCAGCCATATCTTCGCAGGATTCAACGGAGTCTGGCGAAGAAAAATCCTTGCAGGATTCAACGGAGTCTGGCGAAGAAAAACCAGAATCGAAGCCAGATGAAGTCTCTTCATCAGGTTCTGATGAAAAGGTTATGGATGATGGGAAGGAAACTCCGGAAAAGTCAACTGCGACAGCGGTTTTCTCCGGTTTGACGAGCCTTCCCAAGGGTATGGAATCAAAGGATCTGGAGAAAAAGAAAGATAGGGAGCGAACGGAGAGGAAAGAAAAAACTCCGAGAGGTCCAAAACCTCAGCCCCCTCAGCCCCCACAACCACCCGTACCGCATATTGCCGATCCTTATTTGGCCAGCCTCAATTATGTGATAGTCAATGAATCGGGTGCCAGCGTTTATTCGACAAGCAATCAGGGCAGGGAAGAATTTCCTGATTATGACGCCACCCTTCGCAGTGGTATCTCGATTGGTCGCAGGCTGCTGGATCCGCTGGCTGAATTGGTAAAGATCGATCCTCAGAATGTGGGTGTAGGACTTTACCAGCATGATGTCGGACCGAAGACTCTCAAGGAAACGCTCGAGTCGGTTGTCGAAAGCTGTGTGAACTTTGTCGGTGTTGATTTGAATACGGCAAGCGTTCCTTTACTACGGCATGTTGCTGGTCTCAATCAGCTGACTGCAAGGCGCATTGTTGAGCGACGTCAGGAGAAAGGGCCATTTTCAAGCCGCGAAGAAATTCAGCAGATTGAAGGCGTTGGGCCAGTTACATACACGCAGGCGGCAGGTTTTCTAAGGATTCGAAGTGCATCGAATCCGCTGGATGATACCTGGGTGCATCCGGAAAGCTATGGAATTGCCGAGAAGTTGCTCGAACAGATTGGCTTCTCTGTTGAGTCTCTGAGAGACAAAGATCTCTTAAACCAGATTATTGAAAAACTCGGTTCCCTGAATATTGAAGAAACGGCTGTAGCATTAAATGCTGGTGTACCTACGCTGGCAGATATCATCGCTGCTCTTTCAAAGCCAGGCCGTGATCCGCGAGAAGATTTGCCCAAGCCAATTTTCAAGCGTGGAATCCTCAAGCTCGAGGATCTTCTGCCGGGTATGGAATTGAAGGGAACTGTCCTCAACGTTGTTGATTTTGGCGCGTTCGTTGATATCGGTCTGAAGGATTCGGGGCTCGTTCACATCAGCCAGTTAGCCAACCGGTATATTAAGAGCCCGCACGATGTCGTCTCTGTGGGTGATGTCGTTTCTGTTTGGGTGCTAGGTGTTGATAACGACCGGAAGCGGGTTTCGCTCACAATGGTTGCCCCTGGTACAGAGCGAGAGAAAAGTGCTGGACCGGAGGGTGGTCATCAGCGAAGAGATTCTGGCGATCGTGGCCGGGGCCAGAGAAGAGACCGCCCGGAAGGTCCGTCAGGACGTGGTCAACAGGATCGTGATCGTGGCCGGGGTCCTCGGCGAGATGGTGGCGGTGATCAGCAGAGATCTGGCGGAGATCGGCCACCCCGGGATCAGGAAAGATCTCGTTATGGTCGTGGATCGCATCAGTCAGGCGCAAGAGGTGGTGATCGCCGTGAACAGTCACAGCAAAATCCCCGACCCAATCGTCCACCAAAGCCTCAGCAGCCGCTGAAGCCTCTTTCAGACAAAGAAATCACCGGGGCTGTGCCGCTCCGTTCCTTTGGTCAACTCAAGCAATTTTTCGAGAAACGTACGGAAAGTGATGGCCCGGATAAGCCTGAATCTGAATCAACCGAAAATCAAGGCTGATTCCAAGGCAATCTTACTGCCCGTCATTCATACGGTTTTGACAGAAGCCCGTTGGAATTCTTCAACGGGTTTTTTGATCTTCATTTCCAGAAATATCTTTAACATTAAACGAAATTGATCCTAAGCGAGATGATCAATATCAAATTCATCGATTTCAAAAGCGGAATGGTCTAAAAATTGCAGATTTCATGTTTTGAGCGCCGAATTGCACTGAGTCATCACCTGAGATTGACACCGGCATAAACCAGAAGTAGGCATTGTGCCTTTGCCAAAACTGCAACCAGACGGGAATTTGTGACGAATGTATCAATTTGCTTGGCGAAATCTCTTTTCCAGGCCCGTTCGTTCCCTGTTAGCCTTAGTCGGGCTTTCGATTCCCGTATTAAGTGTGGTTGGGCTTCTGAGTCTCTCTAACGGTCTTCGCAGCCTTGTTGGCGACACAGTCAAACTGGTGCAGGGTGTGATGATCCTGCGAACAAATACGCCAAGCCCGGTTTTCAGTGATATCAGTCCGAAGCTTGCAGACCAGCTTCGACAATTACCTGGCGTGAAGCATGTCGCTCCTGAATTCTGGCGGTTAGCCCCGCCAGTCGAAAATACAAGCGTTGTCATGCGATCATTGCTTTCGGGTTCCGAAGAAAAACGGATTGCCAATTTTCTTGATGCGCCGGTTGTACTTGGAATGGATATTGCCGCTCATAATCAGCTTGATTCAGCGGTTTATCAGCGTGCTGTTCTAAAACCTGCCGAAGTCGGTGGTCGATTTTTGAATGCCGAAGATCAGGGAAAGAATCGGCTTTTATTGTCCAAAAAATTCGCGGCACAATATCCAAATAAAGATGGTTCACCAAAGAAGCCTGGAGATTCAATCAGGGTAGGAACGGATATTTTTGAAATCGTAGGGATTTATGAAACGAAGTCCTTACTTCTCGACGTTGTTCTGGTGATGGATATTGGTACGGCTCGAACTCTGTTAAAAGCTCCGTCAGATGCTGTTTCGGCAATATATCTGGAAATGGCCGAGGCCGGCCAGAATGAGCAGATTACAAAGTTAATTGAGGATCAATACGAAGAGCTTGATTGCCGAGGGATGAACGAAATTGAGGCTTCTTTTGGTGAAATAATGGGGCAGATTGATGTTTTGCTGCTTATGGCTGTTGGTCTGGCATTTGGTGTAGGTGCGATTGGTATCGCTAACACCATGGTGATGAGCACGATTGAACGTGTTCCCGAGTTTGGCATCCTACGCACCAATGGTTGGTCGAGTCTTCAAATTATCAAACTGGTTTCACTTGAAAGCGTTTATCTCGGAGTGCTCTCCGGCCTTGCCGGTTGCTTCCTGGCAGTGGCGGGTTGCCAGATTGCAAATCTATATCTGGATGACGGAATTCGGCTGATACCCACAGGCTCAATTCTTCTCAGGGGCTTGATTCTATCGATTCTGACGGGTGGGGCTGCTGGTATCTATCCTGCCTGGCGGGCTTCCCGCTGGTCACCGATGGAAGCAATTCGTTACGATCCATAATATCGATTGAAGAATTGGGTCAACTGATCATGTGGCAATTTGCCTGGCGAAATCTCCTCACACGTCCGAACCGAACACTACTGGCCCTTATTGGCCTTTCGATCCCTATTCTGGGAGTCATTGGGCTCTTCAGCCTCTCAAATGGGCTGAGGATGCTGGTGGGTAATACCCTGAATCAGATTCAAGGCGTTATGGTCCTGCGGAATAATGCACCAAGTCCGGTTTTCAGTGATATACCTCTCGATTTACCCGATAAAGTTCGACAAATTCCGGGTGTAAAGATTGTCTGTCCTGAGATCTGGGGTATTTCTCCTCCGATTGAAAACACGAGTCTGATTGCCCGCACACTCTCGAATCTGGGTAATGAGCAGAAGCGAATGCAGAGTTTTCTGGATACTCCGGTAATTACCGGTCAGGAGCCGATTTCTCACGGCAAAATTACGACGTCTGTTTATCGAAAATCCCTGTTGCCTCCCAATGAAAATGGTGGCAGATACCTCGATGAGAAAGATCGAGGGACAAAAAATATTGTGATTTCTAAGAAGTAT
>JBILGL010000686.1:0-3883 GCA_044351075.1 Isosphaeraceae bacterium
CAGGCCCTGGCCACTTCCAGCGGCTTGCCGTCGCCTACAAGAATCACATTGCCTTCGTTAATGGCGGGCAGGCCGGTGGCCTGAAGCAGAAAAACGCTGCCGTTTGTGGCCATTGACTGGAGCGGTGTCGAGAGAATGGCGTTGATAATCGGCGGCAGGGGAATCATAAAGCCGAGAAAGAGCGTAGCGGGCAGGCTCCAGAGAAAGAAGTGCCAGCCGCCGACGGCCAGGGCCAGGGCGCCGATCGTGGCCGGAATGGTCATCTCTTCCACCCACATCAAATTGCGCTGGTGCAGGGGAATGCGCGTCCAGAGCATAAAGAGCAGGGGGATGAAGAAAAACCAGTTCGGCTTGATGCGCGAGAGGTCGAGCGATTCGCGGCGTTCCCAGAGAATGTAAAGCGCAATGGGAATGACGAAAAAGCCGTGGGAATAGTTGGGGTCTTTACTCCATTTATCCATCAGCCCGAGGAAATTGGGCAGATACGAGGCCACCATAACGAGCGCGACCACGATTGAGACAACAACCGTCGGCGTGTCTGTGAATAAACGGCCCGGTTGCTGGCTGACTGGCTGGCTGGAAGAGGCGGAGGCCATCATTTAAAGACCTGTGTTGCTGTCTCAGGCGGGTTCAGGATGAATGACGATCGGCTCGACATCCGTCACATCGTCATCATCATTTCGCGCGAGACTGGATTCAAGATCCGAATCGTTATCATCGTCATCGTCATCCGCGACATTGTCGCCGTAGCCATAGCCATAGCCATAACCATAGCTGCCGTAATTGCTTGAGGCATTACGCACACCATTGACCACGGCACCAAGCACCGGCACATGAAGCTGCTGAAGCCGCTTATAGGCCCGCTGAACGAGCTGGAAGCGGCTGGCATCGTAGCGCACGGCCAGCACAATGCCATTGACCCAGCGGCCAAGCAGCAGGGCATCAGGCACCGGCAGAACCGGGGCCGTATCGACAATCACGATATCGTAATTTTCCTTGAGCTGATTGATTACCTTGCCCAGGCGCGAGCCTTCCAGAATGCGGCTCGGGTCAACCTGAATCACACCCGCCGGCAGCAGATGAAAGCCGCCGCCATCGCCAATGCGAATCAGGCATTCTTCAATGCGAGCCTTGTTTTTCAGCACTTCCTTCAGGCCCTTCTGGCCTTCGGCTTCAAGGGTGCGGGTCAGGGTGGGGTTACGCAGGTCGCCATCGACCACCACCGTGGCCAGACCGGCATTGGCGCATCGGCCGGCAAGCTGGGCAGAGAGCGTTGTTTTTCCTTCCCCGCCGAAGGCGCTGGTAATCAGCACGGATTGACGAATCTTCTGGCCATCGACATTTGAGCAGATCGCCACGCGCAGATGGTCAATCGACTGAATATACTCGGCAAGCTGCCGACGCAGCCGCGTTTCATCAACCCCGCCCATGATTTTCCGGGCCGATCGCGGATTCGGCAGCGGCGGCACCACGCCCAGCACTTCCAGGCGGGCGCGGCTCAGGTCGTCAGGATTCGTAACCCGGCCAGACCTCACTTCAACCAGCACACAAAGGCAGGCTACGGCCAGAAACATGCCGACTGGGGCAACGGCCATAATCTTCCAGCGTTTGTCGTTGGATGGCAGGCCGATCGGCCGGGCCGTCTGAATCAGGCTGATCTGGCTCTGGCCCTGGCTTTCAAACTGAAGCTGCTCAAGGGCACGCTGCACGCTGTCGAGAATTGATTCGGAACGGGCAAGATCCGCCCGGCGGAAGGCAAGCTGAAGTTCCTTTGATTCATTGTTTTCCAGCGTCAGCTTGCTTTCTTCCATACGCTTGCGCAGGTTTTGCTCGCGGCCGAGCAAGTCCTGATAGATGTTCTCAGCGTCGCGCAGCTCTCGCTCAAGGGTTGAGGTGGACTGGCCTGCACCCTGATCAGCAAGCTGTTTTTCCAGAATCGCGCGGCGCGATTCCCAAAGCTTTTTAATCTTGCCCTGAACGTCGTCGATTCGTTCGTTAATGGCCCGATGGGCGGCATCCGGCGCGCGTGAAATGCGGTTAAGCTTCTCAAGCTGATCCTTGGCGTCGTCAAGCTCGTCGGCCAGTCGCGCCACAACCGGATCAGAGTAGAAGGCCTCAACAACCGCTTCCTGTAAATTCTGACGCTGCGAGAAAACGGCCGGCTGGGCCAGCTCGGCTTTCAGGCGATCGACCTTGCTTTCGGAGGAAATCCGCTCAAACTCAATATTGCTCAGGGCCTGGCTCATACGGTCGTATTCGGCCAGATCCACCCGGCTGCGGTCCTTGATCAGTTCCGGGTCGGCCGCGCCCAGCTCATTGCCGAGAAGCTGAATGTTGCGCCGGAGGTCTTCCACTTCCTTCTGCCGCTTTTCCAGCTCGCGCGTCAGCTTGCCGATCTGCGTGGTGGTTGTTTCATTCGCCCAGCGGCCCGCCTGCTTGAGATAGCTGTTCACCACGGCATTCACGATTTCCGTGGTGCTCTCGGGGCTGGAGCCGACCATCTGCACTTCAATCAGTTCGCTATCCAGCCGGTCAATCACCGATAGTTTTTTCTCGATGATATATTCCGGCGATGGGCTGTCTTCGATCTCAGGCAGTCTGACAATTTCCGGATGTTCCGAAACGGCGTCTGAAAGAACGTCGGGCGCCTTGATCAGCTGCATGTGGGTGCGCTTGATCTGCTGCACGGGCAGCGTGGTTGTGGGGCCGAAGATATTGGCGCGGGGCGGCTCGACACGCAAAAGGGCAAATGAGAAATATGTCGGCTTGATATTTGTAAAGGCCAGCGCCATCAAGCCCACCGAGCTGATCACCCAGAGCGTGGCAGCCTGCCACCAGTGGCGGCGAATGGCTCGCCAGACGACCCCAAGGCCAATCCCGTTCTGATTCTGGTTTTCCTGATCGTATGCCGGTTCGCTCCAGGAAACGGAGCCCAGCGCACCATGACCATTGGCCCTGGCATGAGCGGGCAGGTGATTCGCATGGTGGCCGTTGCCTGAGTCGCCGGGAATATTCATCGTGGAACTTTCAACCAAAATACCTGGAAGCTGTCCGTTTCGAATTATGTTTTACGTCTTTGCCGGTGCTGCATCAGGCGCAGCCGGCGGTTTACTGGTTGTGGTATTGCCGGCAGGCGCAATGAGCTTGCCTTCAAAAATTGGCATCAGCCGGGTGAGAAAGTCTTCGCAGGGGTTGGCGGCATTGGCGCGGCCATCGGGCGATTCCGTCGGCGCCAGGCTTCTGGCCACCTGAATCTTGAACATGCCGGGCAGCCGGCCAAAAGCCGAAGGCTGGCCAATCTCGACGGCGTAAGTGTCGCTGTATCGCCATGTGTAATAGACCTGCTGCCGATCCGCCAGGCCGCCTTCGCCACGCTGGAAAACCAGATGCTTGAGATTTACGGCCCGATCATTCTGCTGTTGCTTGAATTGAACTGGGCGCTGATCTCCGCCGCCAATCAGCTTGTAACCGGCGCCGGGATAGCAGGCATCAGGCTTGTGATAGCCCATATCAGCGGCCGGGCCATAGAGCATGAGCAGCTCGAGAATGGCACCCGTCTGGCTATTGGTATAGCGCCGCATGATGTAATCAGTGCTGCCGGTCATGCGTGCAATGAAGGGGTCGAGTTTTTCGTCCTTGCCGGACCATGGGCCGAGCTCAAGCGGAATTTCTGCGAGCTTGAACGGGCTGAAGCGGGTGGCGTCGATATTGGCGGCCACGGCCGATTCCATCTGATAACGAATCACGCCTGAAGCCACCAGCAGGGCCATGGCCAGAATCGCCTTGGGCAGCACCCGACCGACGACAGACCCGGCCGACGCCGGCGAGGGCGAAAGAGCCACCGCCTGAACCGGCTCTGGCGCTGTTTCGGTCGTTGTTGGTT
>JBILGL010000671.1:0-12699 GCA_044351075.1 Isosphaeraceae bacterium
TTCCACAGGCTTTGATATGAATGCCTTGGGCGGGGCGCGTCTTTTCATGCCCGGAATGTCAAACATTACCGCAGGATCGGGCTATTACGATAACATCCAAATTATCGCAAAAGGCGCCAACAGCACGATTGATCTCTCTGGGTTGTCGCGCATGAACGACCCGAATAACACCTATGGCTCTGGAATCACGGTTCAGGATCAAGCCACCGTCACGGTGGCCACTTCATCGAATGCCACGGTGAACGGTTTCAGCTTTACAGCGGAAACGGGCGGTAGCTTGCTGTTTCAAGGCTTGACGGCCTATACGAACACGTCCGGGAATTATTCCACGTTCACGGCCAAAACTGGCGGAACGCTTTCGTTACCCAACCTGAAATCCATCAGTATTGACAATCAGTATTCTGGCCGAACTGAGATTATTTATGACGGTATCGGTAGCACTATTTCCATGCCGAAGCTCCAAAGTTTGGATGATCAGGGCAGCAATTACCAGTCTGCGATTTTGGCGAGGAATGGCGCGAACGCATCGATTTTCACCGATGCGAGCTGGTCGTTCACCAACTTTTATTTCACGGCACAATCGGACGCAACGCTGGAAGTCGTTGGCTTGACAACGGCCATCAATATGAGTTTTCAAGCCAATACCGGCGGAACCCTCATTCTTCCAGACCTGGTCAACGTCACGGGCGGATATTTTGGGGCCAACTGGGATGGCGATACTCTGGGGCGTGGCTCGAAAATAGTTCTCTCCAAGCTGACGGAAACCACTGGTTCCACGGAATTCCGAGCCCGTGACGGCGGCAGTATTGAAGCCCCCAGCTTGACAACCTTACAGGCCGATACATTTTGGGTATTTGGCAACAATGCCACGGCCACACTGCCTGGGCTCACAACGGCAAATGCTTCCAACCTTCGCGTTGACAACGGCGGTACACTTGTTCTACCTTCACTGACAAATGTAACTGTTGGTAATTTTGGCGCCAACTGGGACGGCGATTCGCTGAATCGGCCTTCAAGACTTCTCTTGTCGAACCTGGTAGCCACAAAAGGCGGCACGACATTTCGGGCTCGCGATGGCGCCATTTTTGAAGCCCCGAATCTGACAACCCTCAATAATGATGCATTTTATGTGTGGGGCAACAACACAACCACTACATTGCCTGCTATAACAACGGCCAATGGCAGCACTCTGCGCGCAGACTACGGTGGCACATAAACATTGCCGGTCTTATCGAATGTTACAGGCGGTTCACTCGGAGCCAACTGGGACGGCGACAGCTATCAAAGAAAATCCGTACTCAATTTGATTGCCCTGACAGAAACCAAAGGCGCAACAAACTATCGGGCACTTGACGGGGGCATTGTGAACCTGCCTGCGCTCACAAGTCTGGACAATGATAACGTCTGGATGCGCAATGCGAATTCGTCGATGGATCTATCAAGTGTCGTGACGATCACGTCTGGCCAGATCACCGTAGACGATGTCAATCTGGTTCTTGATTTACCTTCGTTGACGACGGCCAACGCGACCGGGATCAGCGCACGCTACGGAGCCACAATTAACCTACCGGTACTTTCAAATGCCACCGTTGTGAATTTCTCGTCGTCAAACGCAACTTTAACACTACCTGCACTCAACAATATCAATCGAACCAATTTCTCGGCGACAGACAATGGGCGGATTGAATCTTCGAGTCTGACCAGCTTCACGAACAATTCGGATACTTATGTAAAGTTTACAGCCTCCGGTGGTGGTGTGCTTTCTTTCCCGATGCTGGAGACGATCGCAGACGGAAATCAAACCTACAGCCGGACGGGAATCTCGGCCACGGACGCGGGCAGCCGGATCGAACTGCCGAAGCTGGCGAGCTTCATGGATGCGGGTGGTTGGTACCCGTTCTCCATCACGGCAACAAGCGGCGGAACCTACGTCCTTCGTCCCACTGGCCTCACGCTCGACAAATCCGTTTTCGCTCGTGCCGATAACGCCATCATCACCGGCGATATCATACTCACCAGAGGGGCCGGAATTTATGCGGTTAATGGGGGCAAATACCTCGGCAATATCGTCAACGACGGCGGCGTGGTTTCGCCCGGTTCGGGCAGCGGCCAGCGTGGCACACTTACCATCGAGGGCAACTATACCCAGACTTCCCTGGGCACTTTGCTGGCCGAACTTAACGGCACCACCGCCGGCACCCAATACGACCAACTGATCGTGACTGGAACAGCTAATTTGGCTGGCCGATTAAATATTGCAGCCGGGTTTACGCCTGCGGTGGGTAGTGTGTTTAACATTCTTCAGGCCGGGGCGGTTTTGGGTGATTTTCAGGTGACATCGCTGCCGACACTGTCGAGCGGCGTGGCAATGACAAAATCAACTGGTTCCACTGGGGTGGTATTAAATACAATCGCCATGCCGGTGATTGCTGTGGCCGATATCTATAACGACGAAGGCGACACGGCTGGTTCGCGCAATATGTCTTTTGTTATTTCCGGGGTGGCTCCTACCGGTGGTGCCACCATCAATTACACCTCAACCGGCGGGAATCCCGGGGTAGATTATACGGCCACATCCGGGAACTTCACCGTTCCGTCCGGGTCTTATTCCAAGACGATCAACGTGCCGATTCTGGGCAACACGAAGCTCCAAGGTGACCGGACCTTCCAATTGCAAGCCTCGGCTACAGGCGTGACTCCGGTGATCGGCAACGGTTTGATTTATGACGACGACGCACCAGTTTCACTGACGCTGGCCAACGCCACAGCCACAACCCCAGTAAATAATCTCTTTACACCCGCCCTGACAGCAACCCTGCGAAACAAGAACAATAACCCGGTGGAAGGAGCTACGGTCAACCTGAGCGTGAGCACAGCGGCTGATGGGGCCTCGTCTAGCTTTGCGGGCGGGGCGACGACATCGTCTGCGGTTTCAAATGCAAACGGCATAGTAATTGTGCCTTCGCTTACGGCCAATAGCAAGGTAGGCGGGCCTTATGGATTGTCTTTTAATGCTTTGGTTGCAAGTGGGATAGTGGTCTCATCAGGCGCGATGAGCCTGACAAACACAGTGTCCATCGCAACATCCCTCACCATTATTTCAGGCAATGGTCAAACGGCACAGGCGAATACAGCTTTTACTCAACCTCTGAAAGTGAAAGCGTTAGATGCCGGGGGCAATGGTGTGGCGGGTGTTTCTGTTACATTCGCCGCGCCTGCCAATGGGGCTACGGGCAGATTTGCTGGCGGGGTGACTACGGCTGTGACGGATGCCAGCGGGGTGGCGACTTCGCCGGTGTTTACGGCCAATACGGTGACGGGGAATTATGTGGTGACGGCTTCGGCCAGTGGGCTGGCACCTGTCGGATTTAATTTGACGAATCTTTCAGGGCCGCCGGCCAGTGTGACTTATGTGTCGGGCGGGGGGCAGTATGCCTCGGTTGACACGAATTATTTGCAGACGCTTAAGGCGATACTCAAGGATGCTTATGGAAACGTTGCCCCGGGCGTTACCGTCACGTTCAATGTGCCTGGGAGTGGGGCGTCGGTGGCGTTTGCGGGCGGTGTAAATACGTCGGTGACGGATGCTTCGGGGGTGGCGACGTCGGCGGTGATGAAGTCAACTGGCGCGGCTGGGGCGTTTGTGGTGACGGCATCGGTGGCGGGGGTGGCTGCGCCGGCGAGTTTCAATTTGCAGAACACCAGCGGGCCGATTGTGCTGAGTTTGACCCCCACGGGGCTGACGAACCAGAATGTGTCGGTGCTGCGGGCGGTGTTCAGCGAGCCGATGAACCCGGCCACGTTTACGGGCGAGGATGTGAAGATTACGCTGCCGGGCGGCGGCACGATTCCATTTGCGAATATCAGCGCTACGGCGGTGGCCGGGAGGGGCAACACGACGTTTGATTTGAGCTTCCCGGTGCAGTCGGGCGATGGGAAGTATGATGTGGAGGTCGGGGCATCAATTACCGGCATCGCCGGGATTTCAATGTCAGGGATTGCATTTCAATCATTCACCATCGACAAAACCCCGCCTACAGTTGTTGTCGTTAGCCCAACAAATACCATCAACTCCACCGTCTCCTCCCTCGACATTACCTTCAGCGAAGTCTTGCGGGCCGGTACTCTCAATCCTGCCGATGTCATTCTGAAAGATCCTACCGGTACTGTCATTCCGGTCAGCGAGCCGGTTTGGATCAGTGGCAATACGTATCGATTCACGTTTGCCCAACAGCGTGGCAATGGGGTTTATACGGTGAAGATCGGGCCTGATGTGCTGGATCTGGCCGGGAATGCGATGGCGGTGGCGGCGGACCGGTCGTTTACGGTGTCGCTGGCGGATCTGGGCTTTTTTGGGCCGGTGACTACAACGGCCAGTGCACCAAAGTTCGGCGATACGATCAATGTGAGCTGGTATCTGAACAATCAGGGAACATTGGCAACATCAGGCAACTGGACGGACCGGGTCTATCTATCTCGTGACAACAATCTTTCAAGCGATGACATACTTTTGAAATCGGTGGTTCAGAACACGGGTTCACTGGCCGTGAATGCCACTCGTACAACATCAACCGCTGTTACGCTACCGCTGAATGTTTCATTCGCAACGGGCACTTACTACTTGATTGTTAAGACGGATGCAGATGACTCCGTCGTTGAGTCGAATGAACTGAACAATGTTTCGACTTCCGGGCAAATAACGATCACGCAGCCACCTTTACCAGATTTGAAGCCATTAACAGTAACCGCGCCAGCGTCGGCATTGCCAGGAGCGTCGGTAAGCCTGAACTGGGCCGTGACTAATGTGGGATCGACAACGGCTTCGGGCGATTGGGTGGAACGGGTGTATGCCTCGCGAGATAACGCCATTGGTAGTGATATCCTGCTGGCAGCGTTTGGGCGTACAGGACAATCAATCGCTAGTGGATCAACAATAAACCGGACTGAGAGGGTGCAGTTGCCGGCGAATCTTGACCCGGGCGACTGGTATTTTTTGGTTGAGATTGATTCAGCCAATACGGTGGCTGAAAGCGATGAGACAAACAACCTGGCCATCTCGCCAACGGCCACAAAGTTGCCAGTTGTTCTGACCCTGACGGCCAGCGCCCAGAGTGTACGGGAAGATGGGGTGGCTATTACCGGCCGAGTAACGCGAAGTGGCGATCTTGGCCAGCCATTGGTTGTGACATTGGGTTCAAGCAATACGGGCGAGGCGAGGGTTCCAGCTACGGTGACAATACCGGCAGGCTATCTGTGGGCTGAGTTTCCCATTACGCCGATACAGGATAATGTTCTGGATGGCGACAAGCTGGTGACGATTACCGGCCAAGTGCTGGACTCGGGTGGCAACGCCATGGCAGGTTTTGTGGCGGGCTCTGTTCAGGTGAAGGTGCTTGACACGGCTGCTCCTACTTTGAATTTGACGCTTTTGACCACTACTGTGAAAGAAGGCGAAAGCGTAACGGGCCGCCTCACGCGGAGCTCGGTCGCTATCGGAAGCTCGTTAGTGGTAAATTTGGAGGCGATCCTGGCCAACCAGGTGGCCCTGCCAACGACGGTGACGATACCGGCAGGCAGTGTTTCAGCCGACTTTACGATCATGGGCTTGCTGGATGACAAGGTTGAGATTACACGGGTGATTCAGATCACGGCCAGCGGTCCGGCAGTGGCAACGGCTAATTTAACTTTGACAGACGCGAATAATGCGAACCTCACGGTAACAACAAGCGTTCCGAGACTGCTGGAATTGACTGATGGTAAGCCTTCCATAGCCATTGGCACAGTTACTCGACCAGTAGTGGCTAATCGTCCCCAGTTGGTCAAATTGACAGCCGATGTAAGTCGGCTGCTAGTTCCAGGTTTTGTGATAATCCCGGCTGGGGCAGCGTCAGCCCAGTTTCAGATTATGACGGTTGATAACTTTGTGAGCGGCGACACGGTGGCCATTACAATTCAAGGCTTGCCTGTTGATGCTGTGGACGGGAAGTCAACGGTGGCACCAGGTGGTTCGGTCGCGTTGACAGTGGTTGATGACGACGCGCCAGGGCTGGAAGTCACTATCAAGGATTTGCTAATCAGTGAAGGTGATAATATCTCCTCCAGCATTCCGGCTGCTTTGGGCACAGTTCGACGCAACACAGCCGATATCTCACAGTCACTTGTGGTGAGTTTATCATCAAGCAATACGGGCGAAGCCAAAGTAGACCCGACCGTAACAATTCCAGCGGGTTCAAACTCAGCTCAGTTTGGAATCTACGCCGTGTGGGATGGCGTTCCGGACGGTACGAAGCAGGTGACGATCACGGCTAGCTCGCCTGGACTGGGCTCTGGCAGCGCATTGATATCCGTGACAGACATCGACAAGCCCGACCTGCGCGTGCCGAGTGTGAGCGGGCCTCTGACGGCTTATACAGGCCAATCGGTAAGCGTAAGCTACAACGTATTCAACCAGAGGCCTATTGCAACGCCAGGCGGCTTTACAGACAGGATTTACCTGAGCGACGACGCGGTGCTTGATTTGGTCAAGGACACTCTGGTGGCCACCCGCACGCGGGTAACATCGCTTGGTGCCCAAACCGATGATTATGCGGGCGTGAGCTTTGCGATGCCGTCGAATAAGGTCGGCAGATATTACTTCCTAGTGCAGACCGACGCCCTGAAGCAGGTGGACGAGGTTTTTGAAGAGAACAACGTCGGCTATTCGGCGGTTCCTGTTGCCGTGGCGGCGGCTTATTCAGCCACCGTTTCAGCCAACGTGGCGCAAGCAGCCATGGGCACATCGGTGGTATTGTCGGGCAAGGCGGTGCCGGCGGCGGCGGGGATATCCGTGTCAGGCGTGCCGGTGAGCATAGTGATTACGCAGACTGCAACAAAAATCAAGCGAACACTTACAGCTATCACCGACAGCCAGGGTAATTACAGTGTGACATTCACGCCTTTGGCTAATGAGGCTGGGGTTTATGAGGTGGCTGCCGATCATCCGGCGATTTCAGGACCGACCAAGCAGACGACATTCAAACTGCTGGGCATGAGCGTTTCTCCCAACGCCTTAGCAACACGTGTGACCGATGGCCAAACGGTGACGGGCACGTTTGACGTGAGAAACCTGACGGACGTGCCTCTGACTAATATGAGTTGGGCTGTAGTGGGTGCATCCGCAAACTTGCAAGTGACTGTGTCGCCGCCAACCTTGGCCTCTTTGGCCGGTAGCGGGCAGACGACTTTCAGTTATTCAATCAAAGCTTTGAATACAAGTGTGACATCTTCAAACTTCTCCATTCGCCTGAGTTCATCCGAAGGCGCGGTATTGGATTTACCCGCCACGGTGCGTGTGGATCCGCTGACGGCTTTCTTGCAGGCCCCGTCGACGGTGAAGTCACCAATGGTTCGTAACACACTGCGAACTGTGGAATTCACGGTCACAAATCCGTCAGGTCTGGAGACGGGACCGATCAAGATGCTATTACCGGCCGGGGTGAGCTGGTTGAGTGTGGCGAATGCCGACTTGATTGACGGCGTGCCGGTGCTACAAAGCGTGCCAGCCAATGGGTCGGCCACGGTGAGCCTGCTTTTGAATTCTGGTTCAGCACTCGCTCTGGGTATCTACACAGGCAATTTCGTGATGGTGCCGCAGTCGGGCCCTAGTGCCAATGTGAGTTATACCTTTGAGTCTGTGAGCGTCGCCACGGGTGATCTGTCAGTGAAAGTTTATGATGAGCTCCAAAATCTTGACACGGGCCTGCCGCTGGCGGTTGCCGGAGCAAACGTAGAACTACTGAATGTCAATTCCGGCGCGGTTTTGACCAGTGTCATTGCCGATAACCTCGGCATTGCCAACTTCAGCCAAGTAACGGAAGGTTATTACAATCTCCGTGTTTCAGCAGATAACCACGACTCGAGTCTGGGCACGATCCAGATCAAGCCAGGCATGAGTAATCAGCAGATCGTGGTGCTGCGAAGCCGTCAGGTGACCTATAACTGGTCCGTTACCCCTGTGCAATATGAGGACCGCTATACGGTAAAGATCGAGTCGCTATTTACGACGAACGTACCAGCACCGGTAATTACCATTTCGCCTAACGTCATTGACTTGGCCGACCCGAAATATGCCGATGGGTTTGAGCAGATAGACTTCACGATCACCAACCATGGCTTGGTGGCGGCGAAGGATATGACATTTACATTCGACACCCATCCTCTTTGGAAGATAACTCCGCTGGTAAAGGAGATTGGTCAGTTGCCGGCGAAGTCGGAAATCGTGGTGCCAGTAATTGTTCAGATGATCGGGGACCCGAATATCTGCACCAATATCTGTTCATTCTCTGGTGCCCTCTCGTGGGACGTGGTGAGCTTTGATCGGAAGATTCCGTTCACGATTCCGATCCCGGTGCTGAACGCCGATGATTGTTGCGCAGCGAACACATGGGAACCAGTCTTCGCCGGCGGTGGCGGTGGTGGTGGTGGCGGCCAAGGAATTATCTACCCAATCGCCATTCCGCCAACTTTCAATTTCATTACGCCTTTGGAGATTGATGCGGCGGTGAAGCTGCATATTGATCAATCAGCGGTCATGACACGCACGGCGTTTGACGCCACTTTAGAGATCGGCAATAACCTGAATTTGCCTTTGGAAGGGCTTCAGGTGCAGATCGTCGTGACAGCCGTTGATACAGGTGCTGTTGTTTCGGACCGGTTTGCCATTTCGGACGCCGCTCTCTCGAATATCACTGTGGACGCTTCGGGTCTCTGGAAAGTACCGGCCAAATCTGCGGGCAAATCCACTTGGAAGCTACTACCAACCGACCTGGCTGCTCCGCGAGACGATACAGCTTATAACGTGGGAGGCACGTTCAGCTATCTAATTAACGGACAGCGGGTTATTACGCAGATGAAGCCGGCCCAGATCACCGTGAAGCCAGACGCCGCACTGAATGTGACCTATTTCCACCAGGTAGATGTTTATGCAGACGATCCATGGATACCCGAACTGGAGCCCTCTGTTCCGTATGATCTCGGAGTGATGGTGACGAACGTGGGTGCTGGGGCGGCAAAGAACCTGACAATCACCTCGGGTCAGCCGAAGATTGTAGAGAATGAGAAAGGTTTGTTAATCGACTTCCAGATTGTCGGCGCCCAAGTCAATGACAAGCCTGTTGAAAAGTCGCTTACGGTGAACTTTGGCGATGTGGCCCCTGGATCAATTGAAGTGGGCCGCTGGCAGCTGACATCCACGCTTCAGGGCCAGTTCACCAGATATGAAGCCACCTTTCAGCACCTTACGGGCTTGGGTGATTCGAGGACAAGCCTGATTAAGAACGTCAATATCGTGCCGTTGATTCACACGGTAAAGGATAGCCGCACGGGCGCCGATACGCTGCCCGACTTTCTGACCAATGAAGTGGCCGACCCATTACACGTGCCTGATACTATCCACCTCTCTAACGGCCAGATACTTCCCGTCGGTCAGGGCAAACAATCAAGTACGCCCGCTGCACCACGGGCTGGAGCAATGAATTTTTCTTTTAACGCCAATATGCCCTCCGGGTTTGGTTACTTGCGTATCATCGACCCAAATACCGATACCTCGGCCTACAGACTGCTAGGTGTGAAACGGGCCGACGGCAGCATCATCCCGGTAGGCTATAACGTTTGGACGACTAACCGCACCTTCACCGTCCCATTCCAACGTCCAATTGTGGAGAACTCGATTCATATCCTTGATGAAACGGGCTCAACCACTTACACACTAGTCTATGGCTCAACGGATGTGATTGGGCCGAAGGTCACCTCTGTTTCCAATGTCTCGCCGAACCCAACGAACACTTCTGTTAGCTCACTTGATGTAACCTTCAACGAGCCAATTGATCCAACCACGTTCACCACGGCCGATCTGTCGCTCAAGGTCAACGGCGTAGCGGTTTCAGTCACGGGACTGAACATAACTCCAATTGACCAAACCAATACCAGCTTCCGCGTAAGCGGCATGTCGTTACTGACAGGAGTCGATGCGCAGTACGACTTCAGCGTAAACACCCCGGGGATCACTGACGTTTGGGGCAATATCGGTACGGGCACGGCTGTTAGAACATGGGTCAAGGCGGCCACATCACTAGCGATTTCCAACGTGGCGGGTGTGCCTTCAGGTCAGACGAATTCAGCCCCGTTCAAAGTAACGGTGCAATTCAACCGCGCCATTCAGCCAAGCACATTTGATTTCACCGACCTCACACTCACACGCAATGGCGGTGCGAACCTTATCAAAGCAGCGTCAGGAGTTTCGTTCAACTCGTTGGATAGTAGCACGGTTGATCTTTATCTACCGGTCGATCTGACGAGCCCCGAGGGCGACTATGCCCTGACAATCGCCGCGACCGGTGTTCTGGATTCAGGCGGCTCGGCAGGTGTCGGCAAGTTCAGCCAGGCGTGGACCCTGGATAAAACCCGCCCGGTTCTCCTGCCGCTGGACCCGATTGCCACTAACCCGCGCAACATCGTGGTGCAATCGGCTAAGGTCACTTTCAGCGAACCGATTAACCCGGCCACTTTCGATGTGACCAAAGTGCAACTGACACGTGGCGTGTCAAACACAAATCTTCTGGATTATCGCTTCAGCATCAGCCAGATTTCACCCACAGAATTCCTGCTGCAAGGGATTAACTGGCCTCAGGGCTTCGAGGGAGACTATACGCTTTCAGTAAACGCTTCTGGTGTGCTCGACTTCGCCGGTAACGCAGCTACTGGAACACAAAGCGTTTCATGGAAGTTGGATCTGACACCTCCCCTACCGCCCACAAATTTTGCTATTACACCCGACTTGGGAATTTCAAACACGGATATGATCACAAGCACTGGTGAAATTGCCCTCTTGGGTAAGGCATCAGAGCCTTGGGGGCGAGTCAAATTTGAGGATGATCAAACTGGCAAAGATCTTGGATATGCTTTGTTAAATGGAAATCAGGACTATATCTTCCCTACCGTGTTGTCCACTGGAACACATCGGATTAAGGTGATCGAAGTCGATCTCGCCGGAAATTTCTCTAATCCAGCCTATTTTAACGTGACCATCGATCAGAGTTCTGTTACTTCAACGACCCTCACCCAGCAGCTACGGTCGTCAAATATCAATTTGGTGAACTACGTGGATGTCACATTCAATAAACCGATAAACATTTCGAGTTTTACAAGTTCAACACTTACTTTGATACGGGATGGGCAACCAACCATATTGAGTGGTATCTCAATCAGTCAATTGACAAATACAACTTACAGGATTAACGGACTCGGTGCTATCAGTTCTTCTAACGGCGCATATCGCCTGACGCTTGACAGTTCTCGCATTTTAGATATCGCAGGTAACTACGGAGCTGGTTCTACCATCACCAGCTGGTCAGTACAAATTCCGACAACGCTCTCAATAACTCAGGGCAATAATCAATCGACCAATGTAGCTACTAATTTCCTGAATCCTCTCAAGGTCCGCTTAACGGACGCTGCCGGTGATCCGATCAGAGGTGTGACTGTAACCTTTGCCGCACCCGCATCAGGTGCTTCAGCCAGCTTTGCAGGCGGAGTGGTCACCACTCTGACAGACACGAATGGTGAAGCTACATCAGCCAATATCACAGCCAATACCGCCGTTGGCACTTACACTGTTACTGCATCTGTTGCAGGTCTAACCCCATTGAATTTTAGTTTAACTAATACCGCTGGTACAGCGGCATCAATGAGAGTGGCGAGTGGTTCGGGGCAAAGTGCTAAAATTGGCGTGTCGTTCACCAACCCGCTGAAAGTTTTGGTTGTTGATACTTATGGCAACCCAGTAGCCGGAAAGACTGTCACATTTTCGGTACCAGCCTCTGGTGCTTCAGCAACATTTGCCGCGGGAGTGAACTCTGCGGTCTCGGGTGTGGACGGGATCGCCACATCTGCTATTTTAACTGCGAACAACACAGCAGGTAATTATTTGGTCACAGCATCTGCTACATCTCTTACTGATGTAAGCTTTTCGCTGACCAATACAGTCTTTTCTGTGACTGGCTTTGAAGCAATTGATGGATCCAGTCTGAGGGTGCGTTTTAATGACACCATCGCCACCAGTGGATTGCAAATAAATGATGTTTACACGGGTAATACGCTTACAGAGGAAGCGGACCTGGTTGTCACGGATTCAAATGGTAATCCGATTCGGGGTTCAATGATTGTCGCTAATGACCTCAAATCAATCGTTTTTGTCAAAACGGGGGTTAATTTCAGTGTTGGCACATATAGCATTAAACTAAGATCCTCCGCCGATGCTTTCCGTGGTTCGGATGGGACACTGCTCGATGGTAATGGTGACGGTAATGCCGGAGGGGATTACAGAAACAGCTTCACCATCTCGGCAACGGACCGGATACTGACAATTCCGGATGTTATCCGAGGTCCCGGTCAAGATTTGCGAGTGAATCCTACGGATAATGGAATTCCTATCAAAATTAATAACGGGCAGGACATTTACCGTTTTGAGAGGTCAATCAACTATGACCCGAGTCTTATCAATGTAAGTGATATTGCTGTAGCAAGTGGATTAAGCAGTAATCTTGCGATTACATACAATACCACCATACCTGGGCGGATTGACATTGTAGGCACCTCGCCAACAGGTATTCCAAGTGGATCGCAAACACTTTTTTATGTTCGAGGCAGCGTACCCAGCGGTTC
>JBILGL010000485.1:0-3861 GCA_044351075.1 Isosphaeraceae bacterium
TCAAGCTGGTGGAGCAAGCGGACAAGCTGGGCCGGGATGACTTGATCAAGCTGATAAATCAGGTCCGCGACAAATTTGGTCAGGCAGACCTGGCCCGTCAGATGGCCCGGAAGTGGCTTGACAGCCGTCAGGCAAGGCAGCTTGCCGATGGTGATGCCGAAGGCCGATTTTCAATGGCTCAGGACTATCTGGCCCTGCTGGGCGACCGGCGGACGGCGGCTTCGCTATTGCGAGAGAGCCTTTCCATTGACCCTGACATGCAGAAAGCGGCGGAAGCGCTCGCATCGCTCGGCTGGAAAAAGGAAGGCGACCGCTGGATTGACCCTGATGCCGCAGAGACCAGGCCGGCACCCGCCATTGAGCCGAAAGTCGGCGGTGGCGTGAAACCGCCCGAGCCTAACCTGCCCGGCGGACGGGTGGACCGATTCCCAACCCCGCCTGCCCCGAATCAGCCAGAAACGAACCAGCCTGCCGGCGGGGCAGAGCCTGAGAGCATGGTGGGGCTGACGAAGGAGCAGGTGACGGCCCGATTCGGGCTGCCGGAGCATAAGTCACGAGTAGCAACCCAGGGACAGTTGATGGAGCACTGGCAATATGACAACCCGCGTGGGCGTCAGATCATCACGTTTATCCAGAAATCTGCAAAATCCACACCGACAGTCAAAGCCGTCTATGTAATTACAAAATAGTAAGATAAAGAGAAAACCGGCGTAATCAAATCACGCCGGCTTGATTGAATTGGTGATGAGCATCTGATCAGACAGCCAGCATCAGACGCTCTGGGTCTTCGATCAGTTCCTTGATTCGCACCAGGAAGCTGACGGCCTCTTTACCGTCGATGATTCGGTGGTCGTAGGAGAGGGCGAGATACATCATCGGGCGGATGACAATCTGGTCGTCGATCACCATCGGCCGCTTCTTGATGGCATGCATGCCAAGAATAGCACTCTGCGGCGGATTCAGGATCGGCGTTGAAAGCAGCGAGCCGAACACACCGCCATTGGTGATGGTAAACGTGCCGCCCTGAAGGTCGTTGACGGAGATCTTATTTTCACGGGCTTTTTTGGCGTAGTCGGCTATTCCGCCTTCAATACCGGCGAAGCTCATCTTCTCGGCCGAGCGGAGGATCGGGACCATCAGGCCGCGCTCAGTCGAGACGGCCACGCCCACGTCGCAATAATTGTGGAAGATCATGTCGGTGCCGTCGATCTGTGCATTCACGGCCGGATAGGCCTGCAGGGCCTCCGTCGCCGCCTTCACAAAAAACGACATGAAGCCAAGGCCGATGCCATGTTTTTTCTGGAAGGCGTCCTTGTATTTCGCCCTCAGGTCCATCACGCGGCCCATATCGACTTCATTAAATGTCGTCAAAATCGCGGCGGTATGCTGCGCGTCAACCAGACGCTGGGCAATTCGCTGGCGTATCGTCGGCATCTTCTGGCGGGTCGCCTGCCGTTCCGCCGAAAGGGCAACGACGGGTGTACTAGCCACCGGAGATGGGGCGGAAGCCGGTGCGGCTGCCACGGCCGGGGCCGGTTTTGCTTCAGCCGCTGCCAGCACGTCGCCCTTGGTGATCCGGCCGCCTGGGCCGGTGGGCGTGACCGAAGCGACATTCACACCCTTATCAGCCACCTGAAAGGCAACAGCAGGCGAAAGATGAGGCGCACTGGCCGATGCGGCTGCTGTAGCTGTTGCACCGGAAACAGCCGAAGCAGCCGGCGCGGATGCCGGAGCTGCAGCGGAGGTATCGATCGAGCCAACGACCGAACCAATGGCTACAGTTGTGCCTTCTGCAATCGATGTCGCCAGCACGCCGCTGGCTGTTGCCGGTACTTCCTGCGAGGCCTTGTCGGTCTCAAGCTCGAAAAGGGCATCGCCTGACTTGACATAATCGCCCGATTTCTTAATCCAGCGCGAGAGCACACCCTCAGTCACCGACTCGCCCACACTTGGCACTTTGATATCTGTCTTTGACACCGATCTTCTCTCCCGGGGCATCAATTCCGGCCTCATGGCACGGGGCCGTTGATGCCGTCCTCTGGTTCTGCCCGATTATCCCGCACCAGTTTAATGGTCTTTTCCACTGGCTCGGGCTTGACATCAGTCGATTCTGTCCTTCGGCCGCTTGACTATGATCAATGGCCTACCATTACCTTGTGATCATGCTGCTTCTGAGCGCTGATGATCTGCTGGCCTGTGCCGAGAATTGCCGCTTCCACCAGATCTGCCTGCTCATGCTCATGCACATGATGGCTGCCCGTGGCCGGGCTGGCTGAAGCGTCGCGGCCGACATAGTCAAACGACCAGCCCATCAGCTCATGCAGCCGTGGTGCAACGAATGTCCAGGCACCGTTATTCTGCGACTCTTCCTGCACCCACGTCCACTGAGTCGCCTTGTCGGCATATCGGTTCAGAATCGGCTTGAGCAGTTCGGCCGGGAACGGATAAACCTGTTCCAGACGCACGATCGCCACTTCGCCGACTTTCTTTTCCTGCTCACGCTTGGCCACAAGGTCGTAATAAACCTTGCCCGAGCAGACAAGAACCTTGCGGACCTTGCGGGCGTCGGTCGTGGTTGGGTCGTCGATCACTTCCTGAAAACTACCCGTCACAAAATCATCCACCGGAGAAACCGCCAGCTTGTGACGCAGCAGACTCTTTGGCGTCATCACCACCAGAGGCTTGCGGAAGTTGCGTTTGACCTGCCTTCGCAGCAGATGGAAATACTGTGCCGGAGTGGTGCAGTTGCAAACCTGCATATTATCTTCAGCACAAAGCTGGAGGAATCGTTCCATGCGGCCGCTTGAGTGCTCTGGCCCCTGCCCTTCATAGCCGTGCGGCAGAAGAATAACCAGCCCGCTGGAGCGGCCCCACTTCATCTCGGCCGAGGCGATGAACTGATCAATAATGACCTGTGCACCATTGACGAAGTCACCAAATTGAGCTTCCCAAAGCACCAGCATCTTCGGCATATCAAGCGAATAGCCATACTCGAATCCAAGCACAGCCGCTTCAGAGAGCATACTGTCATAAACCGAATATTCAGCCTGCCCAGGTGCCAGATGCTGCAGCGGCACATAACGGTCGCCAGTTTTAGAATCAGTCAGCACCGAATGCCGGTGGCTAAACGTTCCGCGGCCACAATCCTGCCCAGAGAGCCGCACCGGCACGCCTTCCATCAGCAAAGAACCAAAGGCGAGACTTTCAGCAAAGCCCCAATTGATCGGACCATTGTCAGCAATCTGCTGCACACGCGGGGCCAGTACTCGCTCAAGAGTCGGATGGATGGTAAAACCGGCTGGGCCTTTGCTCGTGATTTCCGCAATTTTCGCCAGCTTATCCTTAGCAACGCCCGTTTCAACACGGGTTCCATCCGAAACGCGTTTCATGCCTGCCCATGAACCACTGTACGTATCTGGCAAGGCCTGCGGCTTACGGTCTTTCTCGTTATGAACCTCGGTGAAGATTTTTTCCAGCTTCTCCTTGAAGGTTTCGGTCAGGGTGTCCGCCTCAGCCTGAGTCAGCTCGCCCGATGCCAGCAGGCGATCCGTATAAATCTGGCGGATTGTTGGCCGGCGACGAATCTCCTGATACATCAGCGGCTGGGTGAATGCCGGCTCGTCACCTTCGTTGTGACCATGGCGTCGATAACAGACCAGATCGATCACCACATCCATCTGGAAAGCCTGGCGGAATTCAGCGGCAAGTGCGCCTACATAGGCCACCGCTTCCGGATCTTCACCATTAACGTGGAAAATCGGCACTTCGATCATCTTGGCCACGTCGGTGCAATATCTTGACGAACGACTGTCAGCCGGAAATGTCGTAAAGCCGATCTGATTGTTCACCACGACATGAATG
>JBILGL010000687.1:0-3860 GCA_044351075.1 Isosphaeraceae bacterium
TTTGATTTTGGGTCAATGCAAGTTCATACACAACCAGCAACAAATCACCCATTGTCGTCTCTCCATTTCTGAGGTATTGCTCTATGACGTTCTTTTCCTCACGTTCAGGAAAATCGAATCCAGGCCGCACGGCTGTTGAGAAGAGTCCTGCAAAGTCTCGTTTTCAACGCGAGTCATCCCACAGGCGGCGATTGACCAGCGAAGGGATGTTGGATCTTTTCAGTGGCTTGAATCTGGAAGATCGTATTCTTCTTTCGACGATTACCCGGACATCGGGCGACATTTTCTATGTCGATTCATCGAAGCCTTACAACGCGCAGTATCTTTCGTCTGCCTATGTTTCGTATGAATTCACCAATACCGATGGTGCTGCTTACAGTAATGTTTATGCCAAGATCAGCAATTTCACGGGTGGTCAGATCAGTCTGGCTTCCGGTGCTAGCGATACCTATCAGCTTGGTGCTGTGAATAACAATGCCAACGATACAGCATTCTTCTACCTGACCAGTAACACACTGACAACAAACACTGTTGCACAGTCACACACAGTGACGTTCTACGATGGCGCACCATCGAACAACAAGCCGATCGTCAGCCAGTCCTTCACAATCAATGCACAATATGACTTGATTGCAGCCGCTGCGAACAAGATCACCGGAGCGACGCTGAACCCAACCAATCCGGTGCTGGGCGATACGATTACCGTGACGCTGCAAGGCCAGACCGGTACCATCGGAACGGGATATGCAGCTTCCTATGCGATGTATTAAACGCCAGCTGCTTTCAGCAATTTCCCCGCTGCTGCCCTGAAACTGGAATCAACCAGCATTGCTTTCACCGGCGGATTGACAGGCACATACACCGACGACCTGCTGATTCCGAAGGCTGACGTTCAAGCCAATACCGGTGCCGCCGATTACATCGCGACCTACACCTTCAAGGCCATCGGAACGACCACTTCGGCAACCGCCCTCAGCCCAATTGCCTACATCGCCAGCGGTACGCAGGTCAAGCACAACGATATCAACGGCCTGCCACTGATTCCAATCATTTCTGGCAACGCACCGACGATTAACACTTCGTCGATCCCTAACTGGACGATCAACCAGCCCTACAGCCAGACCATTACAGCAACCGGTGGCACCGGTCCTTATACTTATTCACCTGTCAGCGGTTCGCTTGCTCCCGGCATGGTTCTGAATCCCAACGGAACAATCACCGGCACACCCACAGCCACCGGCACATTTACGTTTACAGCCGAAGTGACTGATGCCAATGGCATCGTATCGACCAAAGAATTTACTTATACCATTAATGGTACGCCTTCAATCTCTGCCCCGACCACGTTTGCTTCGGGCACATTGAATCAGGCTTATCCCAATACACAAGTCGTTGTTTCCGGCGGTACACCCGGCTATTCAAATTACAATATCAGCAGCGGTTCGCTTCCGACCGGCCTGACTATTGATCCGGTAACCGGCATTGTTTCGGGCACACCAACTGTTGCCGGAACCTATTCATTCACCGTTCAGGCAACTGATGCGGCGGGTGCTGTTGCTACGAAGGTTTATAACGCCTTCGTGATTAATGCGACTCAGGCGCCGGTGATTTCTGCCCCAACAACGCTTCCGAACTGGACGGTGGGCCAGCCTTATCCGAACCAGCAGGTCACGCTGACTGGTGGCACCGGACCTTACTCCAACTATCAGGTTAGCGCAGGATCACTGCCGAACGGTCTGACTCTTAACCCCGTGACTGGCCTGATCAGTGGAACGCCTACAAGCACCGGTCCATTCACGGTGACACTGCAGGCTCAGGACAGCCTTGGCGCCATTGCCAACAAGTCATATACATTCACCATCAATTCGGCCCCGGTGATCAATTCACCGGCTTCGCTCCCGGCCTGGACTGCCGGCCAGCTTTACCCTGCCCAGACAGTTACCCTGACGGGCGGCACACCTGGCTACTCCAACTTTGCCGTCTCTGCTGGTAGCCTGCCAGTGGGAATGTCGCTTAACCCATCCACCGGTGTGCTCAGTGGCACCCCGACGGCCAGCGGCACTTTCCCAATCACCATCTCGGCTCAGGATAGCACTGGTGCTGTCGCATCCAAGCCTTATTCGTTGGTGATCAATGCCGCTCCTGTTATCAGTGCGCCAACCAGCCTTCCAAACTGGACGGTTAATCAGACCTATCCGAACCAGCAGATTACTGTGACCGGTGGCACACCCGGTTATTCAAACTATTCTCTCTCGACCGGTTCGCTGCCAGCGGGTCTTGCTCTCGACCCAAATACTGGCCTGCTCACTGGTACTCCGACAGTTACCGGTACTTTCTCAATCGTCGTTCAGGCTTTTGATTCAACAGGTGCTGTTGCATCGAAGCCTTATAACTTCACGATTAATGCCGCTCCATCAATCGCCGGCCCGAATTCCCTGCCAAACTGGACAGTCGGCCAGCCCTATCCGCCGCAGACAATCGTTCCTCAGGGTGGCACACCCGGCTATTCCAACTTCACGATTGTTGGCGGCTCGCTGCCAGCCGGCATGAGTCTTGACCCTGTGACGGGTGTGATCAGCGGTACGCCAACTGTCGCTGGCCCTGTGAATATTCAGGTGCAGGTGCAGGATTCAACCGGTGCCAAGACGACCACGCCATACAGCTTTGTCGTTGCCAGCCTGCCGGTTATCACCTCGCCAACAAGCCTGCAGGATTGGACTGTCAATCAGCCCTATCCGACGAAGACAGTGGTCATGTCGGGTGGCACACCTGGCTATTCCAATTTCGTCGTCACAACCGGCGCCCTGCCTTCTGGCATGACGTTAAATCCAGCGACCGGTGTCATCAGCGGTACACCGACGAACACTGGCACATACAGCCTTCAGATTCAGGGCCAGGACTCGACTGGTGCCAAAGCTTCTTACCCATACAGCTTTGTCATTAATGCCGCCCCAGTGATCAGTGCCCCGGCCAGCCTGCCGAACTGGACAGTGAACCAGCCTTATCCAAATCAGCAGGTGGCCCTCACCGGTGGTACACCCGGCTATTCTAAGTATCAGGTGGCCAGCGGCACTTTGCCAACGGGCCTGACACTGAATTCAACCAACGGTCAGCTGACCGGCACTCCCACGAGCACCGGCAATTTCTCGATCGTTATCCAGGCCCAGGATTCGACGGGTGCGATCGCCTCGAAGCCTTACAACTTCGTGATCAACGTCGCTCCGTCAATTGCCGGTCCAAATTCCCTGCCAAACTGGACAGTCGGCCAGCCCTATCCTCCGCAGACAATCGTTCCTCAGGGTGGCACACCCGGCTACTCCAACTTCACCATTGTCGGCGGCTCGCTGCCTGCCGGCATGACACTTGACCCGGTCACGGGTGTGATCAGCGGTACACCAACTGTCGCTGGCCCTGTGAATATTCAGGTGCAGGTGCAGGATTCAACCGGTGCCAAGACGACCACGCCATACAGCTTTGTCGTTGCCAGCCTGCCGGTGATCGCCGGCCAACAAGCCTGCAGGATTGGACTGTCAATCAGCCATATCCAACGAAGTCAGTGGTGATGTCGGGCGGTACACCAGGCTATTCCAACTTCGTTGTGTCAACTGGCGCACTGCCTGCTGGACTGTCATTAGACCCAGCAACGGGTGTGATCAGTGGCACACCGACAAACACCGGCTCCTACACGCTTCAGATTCAGGGCCAGGATTCAACGGGTGCTAAGGCATCCTATCCTTACACCCTTGTGATCAATGCCGCTCCGGTGATCAGTGGTCCGGCGAGCCTGCCGAACTGGACTGTGAACCAGCCTTACCCCAATCAGCAGATCGCTCTGACTGGTGGCACACCTGGCTATTCCA
>JBILGL010000063.1:0-12650 GCA_044351075.1 Isosphaeraceae bacterium
TTGGCTCGATCAAAGCAGGAAAGAAGGCGAACTTGGTGGTGAGCCGCGGCTCGATCCTCCAGGCCACCACACCTGTTGTTTTGCTGGTGATTGACGGCCGTGTAATGAAACCAGAAAGCCGTCACACCCGACTGGCTGACAAATACCGCGAGCGATTGCGGCAAGTTCGAGCCGGCATGGTGCCGCTGGGTGTAAAAGGCAACAAGTAATTGAAGGTCGCCCCGAGGTGTTTCATTGCGAATACCCCGGGGTGTTTATTTTTCGAATTTTTTATTGAAATCTGACAACTGAGTTATTGATCGCAATGCGATCTTATGCTGACAATTACAACAATTCAGTTTAGTGAATTGGTTGAAATACAATTATCAGCGATTCGCGGCGATTTTTGTTGGTTTCTCAAAGACGATGACGCGTGAGACTCGTTTTTTCGAGCCAGCCGTTAAAGGCGGAAACTCGGCCACTCGAGTGGCGCCGGAAGTCAGTTTTTTCATCGTCTGACAATAATCCCAGGGGCCGATCAAATGGGCCTCACGCACCACAACATAACGCAGATTCTGGTCGGAAAAGGCATTATTAATGGATGCAAATGTATAGCCAGGATGGTCGGCATAAAACGGTGCCCAGCCTGTGAGGTCAGCCAGCGGCTCACCCGGCTGGAGCTTTGGTCCAATAAATTCGGCTGCCTGTCGATAACCCAGAGCATCATTCCCGATGGGCTTGATGAAATCCGGCGTGTGCAAGAGGCCCCAGATCATGGCAAATGCCACCCAAACGGCTGGGCCCGGCTCAAGTGTGGAACCGGCAGGCAAATGACGAAGGCGAGATAATTGTCGCATGATGGCCTCGCCCAGACAATAAAGCCCGGAACCGACGGCCATCAGTAAAAATTGGCTGGGCACCATGGTGTGCCGGGGCGCACAATAACCCTGAGTGGCATGCAGTCGGATTAAAGCGGCGGCACTGGCCAGCATGATTAAAACCATGAGCAGACCCTGTCGGGCTGAGGCGGCATTGGGCCAGCGCCAGAAAACCAGCCCCACAGCGGCCAGAATTAGCCCCGGCGTGGTCACGGCCTGTTTCGTAGCTTTGAAATAGGCTTTGGTGGCCATTGCCCAGGTTTCAAGCTCTGTCTGGTTCGGGTCAAGCGGGCGTTCACGCTCAACGGCATGGGCCCCTGCCCGACTTTTCAGACCCAGCACCTTGGCTATTGCAGGCTTGGTGCCAATACTGCCGCGTGAAAGCACAAGGGGCACGCTGAAAATGGCCGTGGCCACCGCCAGCATGGCCAGCACCCGGCCGAATTTCGGCCAGTCGATGCGTGTTCGCGGCAGAATGGGGGTGATTAGGATCGTCAGGCCGAGTGTCAGGCAGATCAGCATGCCTTCCGGGCGAGTCCAATAAGCGAGAGCACCGGCCACCGCTACACATGCCAGCCAACCGGGACGGCCACGCACCAGAAACTCCAGAGCAAACCAGAGCGACCAGCACCAGAAGTGCAGGAAGGTGCTTTCACTGAGGGCATCAGCCAGGATCTGGCTCGTCAGCGGCACTGCGTAAAATGAGACCACACCCAACCATGCCTGTTGATCACCAAATAGGCGTCGGGCCACCAGATAAAGAGGAATGACCAACAAGACACCATGCACCAGCGATGCGGCCCAGGCTGCATTTTGCCAGCCACGGGGTGTTTCCGGCAAACCGGCCAGCGAACGCATTGCGGCAATCTGAAGCGGATACATCGGATGATCAACCGAGCCCACCAGCCCGCCTGACCAATCACCGGCAGTAATTCTCTTGGCCTGAGCGGTGTATCGAAGACCGTCTGCTGAAAGGACTTCCGCCGAACTGGCTCGCCAGACGAGCAATGCCGATACAGCCATCAGCAGACAGCCGATGCGGCGAGCATGTTCTTGAAATGTCATTTTGGCGGCTCCTCCATGAATCTTCATGATGCAATAAGCCTGAGTGGGCACTATCCGGGCGATTTTTCGGTGATATTCAGGCTGGCTTCAGCCCATTCGCGTGTGGCTTCACCAACAGGGTATTTTCCTGAACGAAAGATGGTTGTCAAGCGAGCAACGGCAGCCCAGACCTCAGGCTTATAAGTGCCAATTCCCAAGCGGCAAAGCCAATTTTTGAAGATAGCCTCAGACCAAACGATCCATCGCATGGCCATGAATTCAAAGGCCGGGCGATTTTTGCGAAAGTAGAGCAACCGGCTGTGCCGTGTCAGCAGGCGGATCATAGGCGAAACGGCCCGATTCTGCAAGGGCTTTTCATGGCATAGGTTTATGGCAGGCTCATAGAGCGTGGCCCAGCCCGCCAGCCGGGCTCTCAGGCAGAAATCAGTCTCTTCGAAATAGAGAAAATAGGCTTCGTCAAAGCCGTTCAGATCGGTCATGGTTTGGGTGTTGACGAGAAAAGCAGCGCCTGTGACCCAGTCAACCGCCGAAATTTTTTCAGGCGAAACGATCTGGTATCTTCTTCGATTTCGTGGTAAGAAAAGCTCAAGTAACCCGCGACTGAGCGTCGGGAAGGCACCCACGGAAGGTTGCCGACTGCCGTCAGGGTTCACAAGACCAAGCCCGACAATGCCAGTATGGCCTGAGAAATCCGGCGGCATCTGGCCGGTTTGGACTCGATCAAGGAGGGTCAATAATTGCCCCGGTATTGTGGCATTCAGGCTGATATCCGGATTAAGCAGCAGCAGCCACTGGCCGCGTGCCTGCCGCCAGCCTGCGTTTACACCCGAGGCAAAGCCGCCATTGGTCGGCTGATCCACCCAGAAAAGATTATCCCTGTGCGGGCGGCTCGCCGGAATGCCGACGGGCGAGCAGTTATCAACCACGATGATCTCGAACAAACCTTTTGTGAAATCCTCGGCTTTGGTCAGAGTATCCACCAGCCGCAGCACATCAGGCCAGGAGTCGTAATTGACGATTACCACAGAGAGCTTGGGGGAACAGGTCGGTTGCATCTCAGTCAGTCGCCGCCCTGCCGCTTTTTTGTGATAAACATGCCAGATTTCGCCGTCAACATCCATGAAACTAAACGCAAAGGCGGCACTGAGTCAATAATCTCACGCGTTTTTGATAATCTGCGAATCAGTTCAGCGGAACAACCAACGCAACGTATGTAAAACCCATCAGAATTGTGCGTCATGACCGAACGGCGACCCACGGAAGGGCGACGATGAAGGCAAAAAACGAGACATCCGCAGCAAACACGACCGAATTACAACCATGGCCCACTTTCAGCAGCGGCAGCAAGTCGCCACGAGTGCTGATCATCGGCTCGCGGGCTGATTCCCGCCACACCGCCCGCCGCATCCGGCTGAGCGGTACGGCGGAACCGGCTATGGTGCTGGGCTATGTTGACCTTGGCCACGCCGGGCCACGTGGGCCATTGTCAAAGACGCGTCAGCTTGTGATTGCACCGGGCTGCGAACCAGTGCCCGTGCTGGGCGATCTGGACGACCTGCCCCGGCTGATTCAGGTGAATCAGCCGACACATGTCGTGATAATGCGGACTGAAGGCTCAATGACACGCATTCGCCGCCAGATTGCCATGCTGCAAAGCGCAGGGGTTTCAGTTGTCTGGATGCCGGAAACCAGAACGGCGACCGCTTCGGCCCTGATTGAACCGCCGGCAATTCTGTTTCATACCCGCCCACGTATTGAGCGAATGCTCAAAAGGGTGCTTGATTTTACGCTGGCTCTCGGGCTTCTTATGGTGCTATCACCAATCCTGGCCATAATCTCTGTAGGTGTGATGCTCACATCTGGCCGACCGATTTTTTACAGCCAGACACGGATCGGTCAAAATGGCCGCCACTTTGATATTTTCAAATTCCGCAGCATGAGGCGCGATGCCGAAAGCAAAACGGGACCGATCTGGGCGTCATCCACTGACAGTCGTTGTACAAGGCTGGGGGCTTTTCTGCGCAGGACAAATCTGGATGAGCTGCCGCAGCTCTGGAATGTGGTTCGGGGCGATATGAGCCTGGTCGGCCCGCGGCCCGAAAGGCCGGTGTTTATCGATGAATTCCGCCGAATCCTGCCTGATTATGACTTGCGACATGCCATGCCCGTGGGCATGACTGGATGGGCTCAGGTGCACGGCTGGCGGGGCCGAACAAGCATCCGCAAGCGATTGCAGTATGACCTCGACTATATTCAGCGCTGGAGCTTCTGGCTCGATATTAAAGTGCTGCTAATGACGATCGAACATGTATTGCTAGGTCGGATAACCTGGATCGAAAGACCGCAGGCCTGGTGGGAACGACGCCAGCGGTGGCCTTGATCGAAACGTAGATCAATGAAAAAAGCGAACCTCCGCAGCCGGAGATTCGCTTTAGAGTTAAGGCTTCTGACGCTAACTTCAGTTCGCCCGCTTGGCTTCGAAGTCACGCTCGCGCTTTTCACCCATGAATTCCATTGAGATCTTGCCCTTCATGGTGTCGCCATCAACCTTGGCAGAATAATCCTGGGCAAATTTGTTGCCGTTGCGTTCACGAACGACCTTGAAAGTCAGCACGCCGTCTTTCAGTACAACGTCTGAAATGTCTGTCTTTGTGCCGTTCATGCCGGAAACAGTGCCGGTCACTTTGTCGCCGTCCTGCTTCAGTTCGAACGTGGTTTCCACTTTCATGCCCTGGCGTTCCCAGGAGTAAAGCCACTTGCCGGCAAAGCCTTTATCGGCTGCATTAACGGTCGTGCAGGCCAGCAGCAGAAGGGTGGCCAGGCCCATCATTTGACGTCGAATCATGGTTGTAAGTCCTAAATGCATATCAGGATGAGAGGGGAGGGAGATTCAATCGGCAGAGTATCCGCCAATTACTATTACTTATAGCGATACCGCGACGAGCGCGGTACCCAAATCCCTGAAATTTCATCGAAAAATCAGTCGTTTTGCTTATTCAGCTCAAACGATCGCTGCACCACCCGCCGGGCCATTCGCACTTTGTCATCACGATCCAGCCGGTTCAGATACTTCTTCCTGAGTGCAGAAAGCCAACGAATATCGCGACCATCATAGCTGATACAAACCTTTGTCAGCACTGGGCCTGGCGTACACAATGCACGCATGATACCCGCACCGACATCCTGATTATTCAGAACCTCGTTGTAAGCCAGGCCCATTGCCGCAGCAAAATGGGCATGATTGATCGAAGCAATCTCAGTCGCTGTCGTACGACGATAAACCGGCTCCTGCAACATCTGCATATAGTGATAAGCACCATCATCGAACACGAAAAACTTGACCGGCAGACCTGTTCGTGCAGCAGTGCTTAACTCCATACCACTCATGAGGAAACAGCCATCACCGGTAACGCATGTTGTCAATCGACCAGGCTGGATAAACTGGGCCCCGATCGATGCCGGAATCGCCCAACCCATACTCTGATTGTTTGCCGGGGCAAAATACCGCCGCGGGCCAGAGACAACATAACCTTCACTAGCCCAATGCGTTGCAGCAGTCACGTCAACAAAGGTCATGGCATCTGGGCCGATGGACTGATTGAGATGTGTCAGGAAATACATCGGGTCAACGGCCTGATGCACCTGCGGCGACTGATTTTCAGCGAAGTCGGACTGTCGGGCCTTTGCAATCGTGCGCTGAAGTTTGTCATCACAGGTTCTGGCGAGGACCGCACTATCACCTAAAAGTCGTTGTAAAAAGACTTTGGAATCAGCGTTTACGCCGACGGCCGTTTTTATATTCCGCCCAATATTTTTGGGGTTGGCGTCCACATGAATCAGGCATGGGTGATCGGGCACGGCATAGTTCGCTGTGCTCACTTCACTGTATTTCACACCAACGGCAAGCACAACATCCACTTTATCGAATGTCTTCTCTGCCGTTTTCGTACCATAAGCACCATAGCCCCAGCCCACCGCCAACGGATGCGTTTCAGGCACAGAACCCTTTCCACTGACAGAAGTTGCAACAGGAGCCTGAAGCATCTCGGCCACAGCGATTAGTTCCGCCGAAGCATCCTGACAGCCAATTCCGGCATAAATGCCAATGCGCCGTTTCTTATCCGCAAGTAGTGTCATGGCCTGGGCATACGCATTTTCATCCCAGGGTACGGCAGGCAGAGGAGGCGGCGGATTGTTGAAGTCAAAGGTATCAGTCATCAGATGATAGGGCACAACCACAGCCACAGGGCCAGGTTCGCCTGAAATTGCCGTATGAAAGGCGTCATAGATCAGGGCCGGTAACTGGCTCACATGCTCGGCCACAAAAACTTGCTTATTCACCGTCTGCAACAAGGGCACATTTGGCAGTGAATGCACCTGGCCAATGGGTGCACCGGGGCGGGTGTCAATGTCGGTCACAATGCCAACAATCGGCACACTATCGAGTAGGGCTTCACCCATGCCTGTCATCGCATTGGTAATTCCTGGGCCTGGAATGATGCAATAAACGCCCGGCCAACCAGTGACTCGGGCAGCGGCATCAGCCATAGCGCTGCATGAAAATTCATGAGCTACCAGAAGATAGGGCAAGTTTGCCGCTTTGAAGGCGTCCCAAAGCTCGTTGCTCTGCGCACCCGGAATGCCGTAAATGCAAGGAGTGTTCATGCACTGAAGGGCACCAACAATCGCTTGCGCCCCAGTCATCTTGCCCTGAACACCGTGCTGACGAATCGTGCCACGAACGTCAACCATCAAATCGCCGGCATGGGCAGTTGATTGTGACTCAAAAACGGCCGCAGCCGCTGCGCCGGCTGCACTCATCGCCGACATCCACAACCGCCTGTTGAGGGCTTCCATGCCAGTCTTCTCCCCAAAATCATCGGCGACCTGCCGATACTCAAAATCCATCGTCCTCTTCATATCGATAGTCTTAGGGTTAAAAGTTAATTAAACTAGCCATTCCCGCCAGACAACTTATCACGTTCAGGCTATTTAATTGCTATATATTAACAAATCTTACAAAACAAGAAAAAAGAGCCTGGATACCAAGCCCTTAGTCGCCTCAAATGGATCTTGCAATTTCAGCAGAAACGTTAGATCTTACCTTCTTTGGCAGCTTCAACAGCGCGGCCAGGTGACCCCATCACATTATAACCGGCATCCACATGCATGACTTCGCCGGTGATGCCGCTGGCAAGATCAGAGAGCAGGAACATACCGGCCGAGCCGACTTCCTCGCGTGTGATATTCCGGCCCAGAGGGGCCACGGCTTCATAAAGCCCGGCCAGTTTGTCGGCCTCACCGACGGCAGAGGCGGCCAGCGTTTTGACTGGGCCAGCCGAAAGAGCGTTTACTCGAATATTCTGAGGCCCCAGATCATAGGCCAGATAACGTACCGTCATATCCAGAGCGGCTTTACAGACGCCCATCACGTTATAGCCTGAGACGACCCGTTCACCACCGAAATAGGTCAGGGTGAGGATCGAACCGCCGGGATTCATCACTTCACTGGCATATTTGGAAACAGCGGCCAGCGAATAGGCACTAATTTCCATTGCCGTCTTGAAGCCATCGCGGCTGCATCGAAGGACAGGATTTTTGATGTCCTCAATGGGGGCAAAGGCAATGGAGTGCAAAACGAAGTCGATTGAGCCGTAAATCTCTTTGGCCTTAGCAAATACGGCTGCGATATCTTCATCTTTCTGAACGTCGCACGACTCCAGCATTTTGACGCCGATGGGGTCAGTGAGTTTCGCCACTCTGCGCTTCATTTTGTCGCCAGGCAGGTGCGTAAATCCAAGCTCTGCACCCTGTTCAAGCAATTGCTGACTGATCGCCCAGGCAATGCTGTAGTCGTTGGCTACACCAAGAATAACGCCTTTTTTACCCGTAAAAAGACCCATCGTGCCTGGCTCCTGTCAATGTTTCAGTCGTTAAAGCCCAAATTGAATCGGACGAGATTTTATCTCTTCTGATTGTTCATTACTGGCCTTAGAATAACCTTGATGGCTAAAACCGGCAAGCTCGACCTGAACTCACTCACTTCTTGATCTCAATGGAAAATTCCAGCATCATCACCGAACCTCTCGGCGAAAGCGGCTGGCTTGTACATCTGCCCAACGAAAACGCCGCGATTCAATTTTCTAACTATATCTGTAATATAAACTTAAATTATATTAATGAAATAATTCCCGCTTATACCAGCGTCGCTGTCTTATTTCATCACGACGCCGAAACTTCTGAAGCCATCGATGCTGAAATAAAAACCGTTATAAACAACTTCCAGTTTTGTTCTTATGAAAATAATTCAGATATTTCCCAACTGTTGGAAGTGCCTGTGATTTATGACGGCGCAGATCTTGACTTGGTCGCGAGGGTTGCAAATTTATCAGTAAATGACTTGGTCTCTTGGCACTGCGCGGCAGATTACCGCGTTTTTGCTGTTGGCTTTCAGCCGGGCTTTCCGTATTGCGGCTATCTACCTGAACGTATTGCAGGCATTCCGCGCCGAAGTTCGCCAAGAACCAGCGTACCGGCAGGAAGTGTGGCGATTGCCGGGCAGCAAACGGGGATTTATCCGCAAACTTCGCCGGGTGGCTGGAACTTATTGGGCCGCACAGATTTGGAACTGGTTGATCTGGATCGAGGCTTTTTTCGATTCGCACCCGGCGATATGATCCGATTCGTACCGCAGGCAGGTGGCATATTGCCTGAGGCTGGATTGATCGAAGAATATCGCGGAAAATTGGTAGAAGGGTCGTCTCGATGAGCTTTTCGATTGACCTCAACGCCGATCTGGGTGAAGGCTGCGGGCAAGACGAACGGGTCATGCCGCTGGTGACTTCCGCCAGTGTGGCCACAGGGGCACATGCAGGCGACGATTCCACGGCCATGGCCACCATGATGCTGGCCCGCAGGCATGGCGTAGTGGTTGGGGCCCATCCCGGATACGCTGATCGACCGAATTTTGGCCGCGTTCCGATGAATCTCTCGGCCCCCGAAGTCGAACGGCTGGTGCTGCACCAGTGCGAACACCTTCGTCGCTTAGCCGCAGCTTTAGGCATTCAGATGCCTTACGTTAAGCCACATGGGGCACTTTATAATCAGACTGTCGTTCAGCCGCCCGTTGCACTGGGAGTTGTCAGGGCCGTTAAACGGCTCAGAATGGCACTGCTTATCCAAAACGTGGGCGTGGTGCCCGAAATCGCCAAAACTCACGGTGTTCAGATCGTTCGCGAAGGTTTTCTGGATCGTCGTTACAATGCCGACGGAACCCTTGTGCCACGTTCCCGGCCCGATTGCATGCTGACAGAGCCCGAGGAAATACGCGAACAGATGCACAGGCTCGTCACAAGCCGTTCTGTTGATTCACTTTGCATTCATGGTGACAGTTCCCATGCAGCCATTTTAGCTCGCAGCGTTCATGCGTGGGCCGAAGAACTGGGCTGGGAGGTGAAAAGTGTCTGGCAACGGCACGATTCGCGTTGAACGCACGGGGCTTTTTGACTCCATTCAGGATGCGGGGCGAAACGGATATCGCCGCTTTGGTGTGCCCACAGGTGGCTGGTTTGATGCCCGATATGCAATGCTTGCTAATGCCATGTTGGGAAATTCAACTGATGCGGCCTGTATTGAAATCACGCAGAAAAGTGGTCTTTTTCTCGCCCTTCAATCAGTACAAATTGCAATTGCCGGGCCCGGTGCAAGATTATTTATTGACCAAAATGAAATCAAAAAAGAATATAATTTCACTTGCATCAGATTGAAATTAAAGCCTGGCGACCTGTTTGAAATTGAAATGACCGGTAGTGGATTCAGATGCTATCTGGCAGTGAAAGGTGGATGGTATGTAAAAAAATCGATGGGTAGCCAGTCATCTGAATCTCGATTAATAAAGGGCGATTGTATGAATTCTTATTTTAATTGTCATTCCATTGATTCCATTTCTGGCTGTCAGTTTTTGAGGCACGACCCATTTGAAGTGGATTTTCCGACAGACATATTCCGAATGATGCCATCACTGGAGTTTCAGGATCTGTTTGATGACCTTTTTTTTGAGGCCCAATGGCGGCTTTCGTCGCAGAGCAATCGTGTTGGCGCCCGATTCCTGCCAGATAAGCCGTTTAATGACAATTTATTTTCAAAAATAAAGCCAAATCGACTTTCCGAACCTGTTTTACCCGGATCAATCCAGTGGACGGGCTCCGAACTGATCATTCTTGGCCCGGCAGGTGGCACCATGGGTGGTTATCCTCGAGTCGGGCAACTGATAACCACTGATTTTCATCGACTGGCACAGGTTTGCCCTGGAACTGCGATCAAATTACGGCCGGTAAATTTGCAAGCTTCAAGAGAATTGGCAAAGATTAATCAGCAATCGATTCGGAATTGCATTTCGTTGATAAAAACATGATTTGAAATGTGCAAGACTGCGATTGTCAAAAAAGCCAGTAAGGATAAACTCTATTTTTGATAGATGGAATGGAATCCGGAAAAATGTTGGGTGGAACCCATGCTAGCAGCCATTTTCGAGCGAAATCTCAGGCCCATTGGCCTGATGCTGATTCTGCCGGCACTCGCTTTTGTCGGCTGCCAAAGCGTTACGCGCAACCAGCAGGCATGGCAATTTCCGGTGTCTGCTGAAATGCCCATCGTGGCTGAAACGAAGACCCCTCCCCAAAGTGGTATGGATCTTCTGCCGAAACAGGTTGCCAAGTTTGAACTCGACCCCGCCAAGCCAGTGCCGAAGGTCTTTTCGCTGGAAGCTAATGCGAAAAAAGACACTGCTTTAGTACAAACCACCGCACAAGTTTCTGCACTCTCTCAGCCAGATACGGTCGCTGCTTCTGCTGCACAACTAACGAACACTCAGTCCAAAACGAAATCAGAATCGCCAGTGATCGCCTTGCCTCCCCTGCCCACCCCTGCTCCGGCTGATCCGTCTGCCACTCGTGTTATTGTCGAAAAGCTTGTTTCAGGCTCCAACCAACTTTCTAAAAGCCTGATTGATCAGCCGGAAGGCGACATCGAAATTCTCCCTGAAGCTGAAAAAAATCCGAAGCCGTTGGCGATTGTTAAAAATACAACCAAAGCAGATGCAAATGTGGCGTTAGCAAGCGGGCCGGTTGAGCCTGCTTTGCCGTTGCTCAAACCGGAAGAGCCTCGCCCAAATGCTGAATTTGGGGCCATTCGCATACCGCGGGCGGCAGTTTGTTCCGCGGTGCGTGGGCTGGGGAATTTTGTGGCAATGCCTGAAGAGAAAATCGTGCCGGGGGCAACGATTCTGGTTTATTGGGAAATTGAGGGCCTTGGACGTGCAAAGCCTGCTGAATTGGTGAAAATGTCGGCGACCGTTGAGTTGATTCGTGCCGAGGGCGACCAGATTATCGCATCTTCACGCGAGACAATGGAGAAAATTGCCGCCGTCAGCGACGAGGCAGACTTTGCCACCCTGAAATGGCAGATCCCGCCGGAAGTTTCGCCAGGAAATTACCGGGTGAGAATCATAACGACCGACCTCTCCAGCCAAAAGCGAGCGGAGAATGAAGTTGAATTGACGATTCTGGCCAATTCTTCTCGTTAATAATGAAACAGGTTTCACGACAGAATTATTGTATCCATACGTATTGATACTGTTTATAATACAATTAATTCTTAATGCTGTCCCTCGGTTGTCGATAACATGAGATAATGTGGATTGCAATCATGGTCCATCAAATACAATTGCATTTCAATCCAACGATGCTTGTCATATTACTATTGACTTTACCTCCTTTACAGGCGAGGGCACAGGAGAAAAAAGAGACTTCGATTGTATTTGCACGTGATATTGCTCCGATTTTGGTTGCCAATTGCCTGGAATGCCATAACGATCAGCAATCGCGTGGTAGCTTTTCAATGGCAACGCCTGCGAAACTGATGACCGGCGGTGAGTCGGGCGTGGTGATAGAGCCGGGGCAAGCCGATAAAAGCCTGCTTGTGCGGCATATCAGGGGCGACGAACAACCATTGATGCCCAATAACAGGCGGGCACTGGCTCTTGAGACGATTGATACAATCGCTCGCTGGGTGGCCGCCGGCGCAAAGCTGGATGAAGGACAGGCCGACTCGGCAAATCTGCGCGAACTGGCATGGTCACCAGAGCGGATTGCGCGCGATCGAGTTGAACGAATGACACCTGATGATCGACAGAAATCAGAGAAAACCGCTCTGGCGGCAATCATGGCCAAAGTCAGGCCGAACTCTGCCGAAACGGACGCAAAAACCGTACAGACATCTGACCATTTCGGCGCGATTGGTGTAGCCGAAAAAACTGTGGCCATCGGGATGCTTGACGCGCTGGAAAAATCGCGAAGTGATCTTTTAAAATTGCTTGGTTCGGCTAATAATCCGCTGGCAAGGGATTACGGCAGGCAATTGGTATTTGTCTTTGACAGACCAGCGGAATATGTTGAATTTCAGCGACAAAATGGCATTGAGGCCGTTGAATCAACGGCGAAGACTGTTGGCCGGCTGGGCGGTGAATGGCCTATTACCGCTATTTTGATCGATAAAGCCGCCCTCGATGCTTCCCAACTACCAAGCCCCGGTAAGAACTCGAGAAAAGGTAAATCAAAGTCGAAAAGCTCAAAAAACTCTTTTGTCGAGCCCGGTTTCAGGTCGATTAATGCGATTGCTGTGGAAGCCTTCACTAGAGCTGTGCTGGAGAGCTATGCTGCTGCTCCGGCT
>JBILGL010000064.1:0-12649 GCA_044351075.1 Isosphaeraceae bacterium
CTCAGAATCCTTCAGCTTCACATGGAAGGCCGCGAGGCCGACCTTCATCCTGAAAAAATCCTCGAAACAGTCACTTCCCCGCCTGAAATCATCAGCATGCAGGGGCTTTGTTATTCGCGGGTGAAGGTTGAGCATCGCATCCTTGAATATATCAGTGCCATTGTGCGCAAGAGCCGCTCATGGCCTTCCTTTGAGCTTGGCGCATCGCCCCGTGCCGGCGTGGCGATGCTCAGGCTTTCGAGTGCGGCGGCTGCGCTTGAAGGCCGCGACTTTGTGCTACCCGACGACGTTCAGGAAGTCTGCGTGCCCGTGCTGCGGCATCGCGTTCGACTTACGCCCGAAGCCGAAGTCGAAGGCCTGCGGGCCGATGAAATCCTGGCCGACCTCCTGCGCACGGTGGAAGTGCCGAAATAACGATTTTTCATGATTCGCAACAGCATCACCCGCGAAAAGCGACTTTAATATGCTCTGGCCAAATCAGCGCCTCGTCAATCTCTTCCTGCTGCCGGCCCTGCTTTCGCTGATGGTGATCAGCGTTGAAGGTATCTGGCCGGTCGTCGCAGCGATTGATGGCATGATTCTGGCCGTTATCGTGATTGACCTGCTGACTCTCCGAGGGCGGAGAAAATGGGGTGCCATCCGCAGCGTCGTGCCGGTGATGTCCATCGGCAAGCCATCGGAAGTCAGCCTTCAGCTTGAAAATCGCAATGCCTCTGCCTGTGCAGTAAAGGTTGTTGATTTCATTCCTGAAATTTTTGAGAACCCCGAGCCGGTGATCACCCTTGAGGTGCCTGGGCGGAAGTCAGCCACGATCAAAACCCGGATCACCGCCCTGCGCAGGGGCCGATACCGCTTTGAAACCGTTCAGCTATTGATCGGCAGTCGATTTGGCTTCTGGACGCTGGAAAAACGCCTGACATGCTCGAGCGATGTGCGTGTCTATCCCGACATTCGCCAGATCGCCGAATATTCCATGCTGGCCCGCCGCGACCGCCTCTCTATTCTAGGCGTAAGAAAGGCCCGGCGAGTCGGTGCCGACAACGAATTTGAGCAGCTTCGCGACTATGTCATCGGCGACGACCCGCGCGATATCGACTGGCGAGCCACCGCCCGGCGGCATCAGCTCACGGTGCGTGCCTATCAGGAAAACCAGTGCCAGCGATTGATTTTCATGATCGACACAGGCCGGATGATGTCGGGCGACCTGGGTGATGGGCTTTCGCCGCTTGATCATGTTTTTAACGCTTTGATTCTGCTTTCGCATGTCGCCCTGCTCAAGGGAGATCAGGTCGGCCTGATGCTCTTTTCAGACCGGCTTCGCGTCTTCTTGCCGCCCGAAGGTGGCCCGCGGCAAATTGGTAAAATCATTCATGCGATTCATGACATCGACCCAGAAATGGTCGAATCCCGCTTTGAAGTCGCCTTCTCAGAGCTTCGAACCCGCTGCCGCAAACGTGGGCTGGTGGTTTTTATTACCAATCTCTTCGACGAATTTCACGGCCAGTGGGCTTCAGAGAGCCTCACAGCGATCGTCGGCCAGCATTTGCCACTGGCGGTTTTTCTGAGACAGGCAGATCTATTCAAGCTGGCCGACTCCGGCCCTGGGCTGCTCGGAGATGGGTCTGTTCCCGCTGAAAATCGCGAACAGCTTGCGGCCGCTACGGCTGCGGCTGATCTCTTAAACGATCGCTATACAATCCTTCGGCGTCTGCGATATAAAGGGGCCCATGTGCTCGATCTGGAGCCGCAGGATCTCACAGCCAATCTGATCAATCAATATCTTGAACTCAAGGCAAAACAGTTGATCTGATTGACCGGGGCGGGCCTGATCTGCTATTTTTTCTTGCTGCCGGGTGACGGGCAATCACGCCCGCACAATTGAGCGATTGAGGGTGTAAAGCGTGGCTAATACGTGTGTTGTGGGCTTGCAGTGGGGCGATGAGGCCAAGGGCAAGATTGTTGATCTGCTCTGCGACGAGCATGATGTCGTCGTTCGGTATCAGGGCGGTGCCAATGCCGGCCACACAGTGATGGTCGGCGATAAAACCTATAAACTCTCGCTGGTGCCCACCGGCGCGGTTCGACCAGGAGTTGACTGCGTGATCGGCAACGGCGTTGTCATCCACCCGCCCATGCTGCTGGCCGAAATGGACCGTCTCTCAGCTCAGGGTCTTGATTTCACAGGCCGTATGCACATCAGCGACCGCGCCCATGTCATTTTCCCCTACCATCTGGAAGAAGAGCGTTGGTCGGAAGAGGGCGATGGCTCGGAAAAACTCGGCACAACCAGGCGCGGTATCGGACCCTGCTACAAAGATAAAATCGGCCGAATTCATGGCATTCGTATCGGCGAACTTTATCGCCCGGATCATCTTCGCGAGCGGCTTCGTCGTATCGTCGCTTTCAAAAACAGCATCTTTCAGGCCACCCTCTCTCCCTTCACACCCCTTCATGCCGAAGCCATCGCTGATGAATATCTGGCCCATGCCGAACGGCTGCGGCCTTATGTAACCGATACCGCTGCCTGGATGAACCGGGCAGTGCGAGCCGGGCGAAACATCCTGTTCGAGGGTGCCCAGGGCTCGCTGCTTGATATTGACTATGGCACTTTCCCTTATGTCACTTCATCCAACTCCTCCGCCGCCGGGCTTGGCACTGGCTCAGGCGTTCATGCCCGACAAGTTCAAAACTGGGTCGGCATCGTCAAGGCCTATACCACTCGCGTTGGCGGCGGCCCGTTCCCCACAGAGCTCGACAACGAAATTGGCCAGCGCATTCGCGACCGCGGCCGTGAATATGGCACAGTCACCGGTCGCCCTCGCCGCTGCGGCTGGTTTGACGCCGTTGCCGTACGTCACTCAGCTTGGGTCAGCGGGGCAACCGAGCTTTCGGTTATGCTGCTGGATGTGCTATCCGGCTTCGATGAAATCAAGGTGGCCATCGGTTATGAAAAGCCTGATGGCTCGCGGCTAGACTGGTTCCCGGCCTGCCTTGAAGAGCTTGGCAACGTCAAACCGGTCTATGAAACGCTGCCCGGCTGGCAAGAGGATGTCACCGGAGTGAAGCACTGGCGCGATTTTCCCCAGAACTTCAAGAACTACGTGGCTTTTCTGGCCGATCAGATTGGCGTGCCGGTGCGGCGTGTGAGTGTTGGCCCGGAACGCACCCAGACGGTGACAGTGGAGTGATGAATCTGGATTGATCTTTGTCTATAATGAAACTATCAGGTCATTATCAACTTAATCGATCTGTGGCTTTCCCTTGCTGAAATTCTGGACGACCGGTCTTTGAGGCGATCGATTCTCTGATGAGCATTGCCACCATTGGTGCGGAAAACCTGACAGAAGAAGGCGTTCGCCGCCTGGCTGAAATCGGCCTGAGCCATGATCAATTGCCACGTCATGTCGCCATTATTATGGACGGCAACGGCCGTTGGGCCCAGCAGCGAAGCCTGCCGCGTGTCTTTGGTCATCGCCGCGGCATCCAGAGCGTACGGGCAGTGACCGAAGAATGTCGCCGCCTCTGCATTCAGCAGCTCACGCTTTATTGCCTATCCGTGGAAAACTGGAAACGCCCCCAGCGCGAAATTCGCTTTCTCATGCGCCTTCTGCGGCACTTTCTCGTGATCGAGCGTAACGAACTCGCCGCTGAAAATATCCGCCTGGTGATGATCGGCGAGCGTGACGGCCTGCCGGCTGAAGTGCTGGATGAGATGGACCGCACGGTTGAGATGACGCGAAACAATACCGGCATGACGCTGGCCCTGGCCGTGAACTATGGCGGTCGAACAGAAATTGCCAAAGCCACTCGGCGAATTGCTGATAAAGTGGCCCGGGGCGAGCTTCGGCCTGAAGAGATTGACGAATCGATTTTTGATCAGCACCTTGACACGGCGGGCATGCCCGACCCCGACCTGCTGATTCGCACGGCGGGCGAAATGCGTGTCTCCAACTATCTTCTCTGGCAGATTTCTTACGCTGAAATCTGGGTGACTGATGTCCTCTGGCCTGATTTTCGAGAAGCGGATCTGGCCCAAGGGCTACGCTCATACGCAGGCCGAAAGCGAAAATACGGCGGGTTGATCAAACCCTGACGCCTGAAAGGTAAGCCGCCTTGCTTCGCCACCGTCTGCCGATCGGCATCGGCCTGATTCTTGCCCTGATTGGCGTGCTGTGGCTTGACTCCCGGCTTGCCCCCTGGCATCCGCTCTGGCACTTGCTGGTTGTTTCAGCGGGCATGCTGGCCGCCATTGAACTTACAAAGCTGCTGCAAGCGATAATCGCGCCTCCATTCCGGCTGCTGATGATCACTTCCGTCGGTGCCTGCCTGCTGGCTAATGGCTTTGTTCCACTATTGAAACTCGAAGGAGTGGCAAGCGTGGGGCCAACAGCCGCGGCCCTCATCTGCTTCATGGCCTGCCTGCTATTGGCTGGGGTGAGCCAGTTTGACGACACTCGCCCCGTCCTGCCGCGTATGGCCGCCACACTCTTCGGCGTCGCCTATATCGGCCTGCTCGGCTCGTTTTTATCGCTTCTCAGACTCTCGTTCGAGCCTACCACCGGGCCATTTGCTCTCTACCTGCTGGTGGCGGCGACCAAGGGCACAGATACAGGCGCATATACCTTCGGCAAGCTCTTTGGACGACATCTGATGACTCCAAAACTTTCCCCGAAAAAGACTTGGGAAGGTGCCTGCGGCGGCGTGCTATTCGCCATCGGGCTGACTTTTCTTGTGCGGTCGATTGAGCTAGCTGCGATGGGTAACCAGACTCTGAAAAACCCTGGAATTGCAGTCTTTTTTGCCGTTCTTGTTTCAATCTCTGGTCAGTTGGGCGATCTGGCTGAATCGCTGATCAAGCGCGAAGCACGCACCAAGGACGCCTCAAGCTCCATTCCCGGCTTTGGCGGCGTGCTCGACCTGCTAGATTCACTGCTGCTGGCCGCTCCTGTTGGCTGGGCGATTTTGCTGTTTGTTGGAGGATGAAGCAGAACATCGTGACTGCCAGATTGATTTTTCGCACTTTTGTACCGGATAATGAATTATAATGTATTGTCAGCAATGCCATTTATCAGGGCATTAACTGCAACGCAATCAACCAAGGAATGCACATGGCCGATGCGCCCATTTCAGTAACGATCAGCCTGGAAAACCACGACGAAGAACTGGCCGTGCTTGGCAGCCGTGATCAATATCTTCGGCAGATTCGCGACGTAACGGGTGTAAAAATTCTGGCCCGGCATGGTGAACTGAGAATCGACGGCGACCGGGAGAAGGTCGAACGTGCCAAGTCTGTATTTGAAGAACTGAGAACACTTTACAAGAATCGTCAGCCGATTACCTCCGCCGAAGTTTCGCGTGTTCTCGATGGCGGCGGCCCACCGGGCCAGAAGCCGATCGATGGCCCTGCCGCATCTGCTGCACCGCTTGAGCTTCGCGAAGGCTCCAAGAGCGTTCGTGCTCGCACCGAAGGCCAGGGCGAATACCTTAAGGCACTGCGGGAAAACGAGCTGGTTTTTGTGCTTGGCCCGGCCGGCACCGGCAAAACCTATCTGGCGGTGGCAGTGGCGGTGGCGGCCCTGCGTTCCGGCAGCATTAAGAAGATCGTGCTTGTTCGGCCGGCTGTTGAAGCCGGTGAGCATCTCGGCTTTCTGCCGGGCGATCTTGAAGCCAAGATTAACCCCTACCTCAGGCCACTGCTCGACGCCCTTCACGACCTCATGGATTTTGAGGCGATCAGGCGATATATGTCCAACGACCTGATCGAAATCGCCCCGCTGGCCTATATGCGTGGCCGCACGCTGAACGATGCCATGATCATTCTGGACGAAGGCCAGAACGCGACCATCCCACAGATGAAGATGTTTCTGACCCGCATGGGTGCCAATGCCCGCATCGTCGTGACTGGCGACCCGTCTCAGAACGACCTGCCGCCCGGCACAGCCAGCGGCTTGAACGACGCCGTTGGTCGCGTCAATGGCATTCCGGGCGTGTCGGTTGTACGTCTGACAAAAGCCGACATCGTCCGCCACCCGCTGGTGCAGGCGATCGTTGAAGCCTATGAAAAAACGATGGAAAGTTGATATGTCAGCCGTTCGCTGCTTTTTCTCACAATCAAACAATCCATAATCATCCATGAGCTGGGCACCCCGTCGGATTCGCAGTTCACGGTTTGGTCGCGGATCAAAGGTCGATTTCGGCTCTGGCGAACGCGGCCGAATCTCCCGTGGCTCACGCAGCCGCATGGCGATAGTCATTGTTTCGTGCCTCCTCACGGCCTGTATTGTGCATGGATGGGGCCCGGCCTTTGGTTTTCGCCAAGGGCAGACACCCCAGCGTGAAATTCGGCTGAAGGTCTCTGGAATCGAGCGCCGTAATGCCCTGCGGACCAATGGCCAACGGCAGTTTCTTGAGGACGCCGTTTTGCCACGGATGGTCAACGACCCACAGGCCGTGCTTGACCTGATCAAGTCCATCGAAGATCTGGCGGCAGGCACCATCACCGCGACAAAACCAGATGACCTGCCGGAAAACATCATTCAGAAATGGGGAATGATTGACCGGGAAACATTTGACGACCTGCGTGAAGCCAACGACGTGCCTGAACGTCGTTCCCAGTTCTCTAAAGAGATTCAGAACGCCTTCGCCCCCATCATCAAAGACGGCCTTCTGAGCTCGGCACCACTGCCCCGGCAATATCAGAACGCACGCAATTTCGCTATCAGACAAACAGTCGAAGGTCCTTCGCAGTGGCAAAGTGTGCCGATTGGTAACGTGCTGCACGAGAGACTGACACGCAAGGAGAGCGATTTTTACCGCCATTTCGTCGCCAGCATTCGTCCACCCGAGCTGGGGCAGCGGCTTTTTGATCTCGTTTCGCCCAAACTGGCACAGATTGCCACCCTGATATACGACGAACAGGCAACAACACTTGCCAGGGAAGCGGCTCGCTCGAACGTGCCCGATATTTATGATCAATTCAAGCGAGGCGATTTGATCGTCGAACAGGGCCAGCCAATTGACACCGAAAATCTTGATTTGTTGCGGCTTGAGCACGAGGCCTTTGTCAGCAGCTTCACGCCCGGCGCAATGGCCCTGCGATGGGTCGCGGCCATCGGCCTTTGTGCCGCCCTTTACGGCTTTATCATCATTTATCTGGTGCGAAATGAGCCACGTATTGCCCATAACACATCCCGCATCCTGCTGCTTTGCGTGCTGCTGAACCTCTGCCTGCTCATGGCCCGTATTGTGTCGATTCAGACATGGGATGCAGAAACGCTTCCCGTTGCCGTTTGTGGAATGATCGCCACAATCGCCTTCGGTATGGATGTTGCGATTATCTTCTCGCTGGGCCTTTCGATTCTCACCTGCCTCTCGCTGGGTGTCGGTATCGACGAAGCCATCGTCCTCTTCTCGGGCACCACGGCGGGTGTGGTTACTCTTGGCGATGTTCGCTCGCGCACAAAGATCATTAAAGTCGGCTTTGTGATCGGTCTGGTGAATTTCCTCATGACGTGGATGGCCGATCTCTGGCAGCAGGATCCTCCCGGCCTCATCCTCTCCATCAGCCTCTGGCGGGCCTGCTGGGGCATTATGGCCGGCTTCTTTCTGGGCGGAATTCTGCCCTTTCTTGAGACCAATCTCGGCCTCGTCACCGGCATCAGCCTGCTTGAGCTCGCCGATGCCCGCCACCCACTGCTGCAGGAGCTTGTGCGCCGTGCACCCGGCACTTATAACCATTCGGTGACGGTTGGCGCTTTGGCTGAAGCCGCTGCCGAACGCATCGGCGCCAATGCTCTGCTTGTTCGTGTCGGGGCCTACTTCCACGACATCGGCAAGATGATTAAGCCTGATTACTTTGTGGAAAATCAGCCACGCGGGCAAACCAGCCGCCACCAGGGTCTGAGCCCGTCGATCAGCACCATGATCATCATTGGTCATGTCAAGGACGGCTACGAACTTGGCCGCGAGCATAACCTGCCCCAGCCCATTCTTGACTTGATCCAGCAGCACCACGGCACCACCCTTGTGGAATACTTCTATCGCGAAGCCACCCGCCGCGAGGAAGCCGGCGACCATCCCGGCCATGTGCTTGAAGGTGCCTATCGCTATCCCGGCCCGCGGCCCCAATCCCGCGAAGCTGCCATTCTGATGATCTGCGACGCCGCTGAATCCGCCAGCCGCACGCTCTCTGACCCCACACCAGCCCGCCTGGAATCGCTTGTCAGCCAGCTTATCGATAAACGCCTTGCTGATAACCAGTTTGACGACTGCGGCATGACTCTTAAAGAACTCGCAGAGATCCGCAAAAGCATCACCAAATCGCTCATCGCCATCTATCACGCCCGCATCAAGTATCCAGAACCTCGCTCCGCCTGATTCCTCTTCGGCTTTATTACTAAACCGGCCCAGCGTATCATTTCTGATATGATGCCCAAAGCCACAGCCACCATACACCTGATCGACATTACCAGCCGTCAGAAGGCGGTGGTTGTTGACACCCCTGCCCTGCGCACAGTCACGAGCCAGATGCTCACCCGGCTCGGCTACCCGCAGGCCGAAATCAGCATCCAGCTTGTTGATAATGCCTCGATCGCCCAGCTGAATCAGTCGCGGCTGAACCACACCGGCCCGACCGACATCATCACCTTTCCCCTCTCCCCGCCTGATGCTTCTGTGCTTGAAGGAGAGCTCGTCATCTCTGCCGAATGGGCCCTTCATACGGCCCAAACCAACGGCGATAACCCCACCGATGAGCTTGTGCTCTACATCGCCCACGGCCTTTTGCACCTCGCCGGGCAGGACGACATCTCGCCCGAAGATTCGCTCGAGATGAAACGCCGCGAGTTTGACCTTCTCACCCAGCTCGGTCTGCCAATCCCGCGCGACCGCTTTCAGCAGTGGCAAGCCTGAACCCATGCCCGCCCTTCGCACCCATGCTCTTGTTATTCGATACACCGACTTCTCCAATTCCAGCCGCATCTTCTCTCTCTTTACTCGCGACCTCGGCCGTGTTGACGCCATTGCCAAAGGCTCCCGCCGCCTGAAAAGCCCGTTTGAGAATGGCCTTGACCTTTTATCCGTTTGCGATATTGTCTTGCTTTATAAAAGTAACGACACGCTCGACCTCCTCGCTGAGGCATCTCTGGTTGAGCGTTTCGCCGCTTTGCGAGCCAATCTGGCGACGATGTACGCCGGGTGCTACCTGGCTGAACTACTGACCGAATTGACACAGCCACACGATCCGCACCCCCGGTTATTTGATTCAGCCATCATCACCCTGCGAAACCTCAACCATTCGCCACTCGACCGGCGTCGAATCATGCGATTCGAACTGGCACTTCTGCAGGAGCTGGGTCTGATGCCAAGCCTCGACATCTGCGTTCACTGCGGCCTGCCGCCGGCCACCGAAGCACCCGATAACGCGGTCGCCTTTGGCCTGGCCATCGGCGGTGTGCTCTGTGCCGACTGCCGCCACGGTCAGCCGCATGTCGCGACCCTCACCGGCCAGACACTTGCCCTGCTTCGCGCCCTTGCCTCGCCCGGCACCATCTGGCGCAGCCTCGGCACCTATCGCGAAGAATCAATGGCCCGCGAAGTCGTTGCCTCAGTCATCTGCCACCTGCTTGGCCGCCGGCCACGCATGCACCGCTACCTCTTTCCGGATATAGACATGTAGCCCCCCTTTCGATTCACTTTCGTGCCGAACCCGTCCTCTCCGGCCCGGCGGTATGATTCAGCCCTTTTTCTGATGCTCAGGTAGCGAAGGATCGCTTCCTTATGACACCCCCGGACGCATGGATGCGTAACCCAAACCAACTGCCCCACCTCCGCCTCGCCTGCTGTGGCCTCCTGTTGATGGCCCTCTCCGGCTGCGCCAGTGGTGCCAATTCCGTGCTCTCCCGCTGGTCGATGACTCGCGATGAAGGCATCGCCAAAGGCATCTCCAACGAAGAATATGCCGAGGCCGCCAAATCCTCCGGCAAAACCCGCTTCGGACCCGCCGGCGTGATCGACTACCTCCGCGGCCGCGATGGATCCCAACAGCGCACCAACGCCGCCAACGTCGCCGCTGATGCCCTCAAAAAGACCACCTCCCGCGATAACTGGCAGATCCAGCAGGTCGCCGCCGACCCGGAAACCGAAGCCGAATTCCAGGTCGCCGAAAAAGCCTTCCAGCAAGGCAATCTCTCCGACGCCAAAAGCCGCTTCAAAAAACTTGCCAAAGCCCATAAAGGTAAGCCTTTCGGTGAATCAGCCCAGTTCTATGTGGCTGAATGTGCCTTCCAGCAGTCTGACTTCGTCACCGCCCACGACTCCTACGAACAACTCGTCGCTGACTATCCCGGCACTCGCTACCTCGACCGCGTTGTCGCCCGCGAATACGCCATCGCCCGCCAGTGGCTCGTCGCCGCCGGTATGAATGTGCCCAACCTTCGCGAAGAATCCTCCGCCTCGCTCACCCCCGGCGCCTTTAGAAACAAAGGCCCCGAACTGATCATGCCGAAGCTGCCAGGCGACTCAAAGCCCGCCGAGAGTAAGGACAAAGACCCCGCCGTGACCCGAGCCGGCGACGGCCCCGCTGCCGAAACCGATAAATCCGCCTCTGATAAAGCTGCCATCGCCAGCGATCTCCCTGTTGCTCCCGAAAAAATTCCATGGTATGCCCGCTTCACCGGCCTGCTCCCTGGGCTTGATGTCCGAGGCCACGGCTTCGCCGCCCTCGAACACGTTCGCCATCACGACCCCACCGGCCCACTGGCCGACGACGCCACCATTCTCCTGGCCGACGCCTACTTCCAGTTCAAAGACTACGACACCGCCAATATCTACTACGACCAGTTCCTTACCGACTTCCCCAAAAGCCCCATGTTTCGCGAGGCTCAGGAAAAGGCCATCCTCTCCAAGGTCAATTCCTACATCGGTCCGGAATACGACGCCCAGCAGCTTGAAAAGGCACGCGAGCTCATCCAGCGCACCCTTGCCGCCTACCCCGACCGACCCCGCGAAGAACAGAAACGCCTCTACCACCTCCTCGACCTGATCACCGATCAGGAAGCCGAACGCACCTATCTCGTCGGCGACTACTACCGCCGCACCGGGAAGGCCATGGCCGCTGAGTTCTACCTCGGTAAGGTCATTGCCAAATACCCCAATAGCACCTGGGCCGAGAAATCACGCGACCTCATGGTCCAGGTCGCCCAGATGCCACGTAAGTTCACCGCCCCGTCCAAGATCATGACCCAGCCCGGTGCCCCAGACCCTATGTCCATGAACCGCGGCAGCAATTCCGGCCCCGGCAGTATGATGAACCCGAATAACATGTTAGGGCCTTGATCATGTTTCCCGGTCAATCGCAACAAATGCCACTCAACCGCCGCCTCTTCATTCTGGCCGGTATCACCACCGCCATCACCCCCGGCTGCGGCTACACCATCCGCCAGCCCTACAATCGTGAGATTCGCACGGTTTATGTCCCCGTCTTTCGAAACCTCACGTTCCGCCGCGACCTCAATCTGATGCTCACCGAAGCCGTCTGCAAAGAGATCGAAAAACGCACCCCCTATAAAGTCGTCGGCACGCCCGAAGGTGCCGACAGCCAGCTCAGCGGCGAAGTCACTTTCTCCGACAAGAATCTGATCGTAGAAAACCCCCAGAACCTCCCCCGCCAGCTCTCTGCATCGCTCGTGGCAAACGTCACCTGGAAAGACATTCGCGACGGCGACAGAGCCAAGGATGTCGGTAAAGTCACTTTGCGTGAGAATGTCACCTTCAGCCCCGAATTCGGCGACACCACTCTCATGGCCTTCGACAACGCCTGTCAGAAAATGGCCGAACAGATCGCCTCGATGATGGAAGAACCCTGGTAATTGCATTTGATCCATTCCATTCATGGTTTCTCGCTAAACAAGCCGTAAATATGATTGAACGCTATTTGTTTTAAGATTTATATTGGCTCGATTTTTCATACCGTTATGATTTGTATTTCAAGAGCCAGAGAAGTCGGTGATATTCAAGTTTTTTTGTAGGGCACGAATTTTCGTGCCATTTTTCTGATTTGTATTTATCGTTTAGCAAAACCTGAGTGACTGCCAATTGGTATTAGATTCATTCTCGATTGTTGACGATGAGCTATTTCATTTCGAAGACACTTCTGGCTCTTTACAGGCATTCGTTTCGTAATTGTTCATAAGTTTTTATATTAAAGTATCTTACAATTACCTTTTCGGTCGTTTTTCAGCCCTCTGGCCAGATTTTAGTCATGCTGATTCTGGTACCAATTGTATTATCTGATCAATGAATGAAAACTTGACTCAAAATACAATTGATTCTTGAAATTATTGATGATTTTAACGGTTTATTGAAATGTAATTACAGATTATCTCTGTCGGGCCTGATTTTGCCCGTAAATGATAAAGTTTAATCCGGCTGAGCAAATGAAAACTAGGCAGTGATGAGGTCGGGGTCGGCCGAATTGATCGACGCCTCAATCATCTGCATTGTCTTATATTGCACAATCAGCTCGTCGGCCTCTGCCCTTGTTAAGCGGCGGCCGAGCTGCGACTCATAAGTCGCCCGCATCTGAATCACCCGTTTCAGGGACTCTGTCAATACGGAACTCTCGTCGCAGAGTCGCTCAAAACCAACGTCG
>JBILGL010000486.1:0-3851 GCA_044351075.1 Isosphaeraceae bacterium
TCAGATCATTCCAGCCTGAGTCAACGTCGTCACGACCTTGACGCGCTTCGGGCCTTTGCAATGTTATTGGGCATTGCGCTTCATTCCGCAATGTCATTTACCGGTTTTGGCTGGATTGTACAGGACACTCGGACCAGCTTTACTTATGTTTTTTTTATGCTGCTGATTCATGGCTTCCGGATGCAGCTTTTCATGATGGTCAGCGGTTATTTTACAATGATGGTTTATCGACGACGCGGACTGAAATCGCTTTTGAAACAGCGTTTCTCGCGCGTTTTCCTGCCCTGTTTGCTGGGGCTTGTGACTGTTGTTCCGGCTATGGATCTGGCATCCGTCTGGGCCAGTGGGATGAATCGCGGTGGGAATGGTCAGAATGTTCAAAAGGGTACCCAGCCGCAAGATTATCGAGAAGCAATTGCAAGCCGTAATATCGAAGCCGTGCGTGAAATGATTGCCGCCGGAAAGGATTTGAATCTGCCAGACGAGAGATTCAGGCTTTTTCCACTGGCCTGGGCGTGTCTGTATGGCGATATTGAAATGACGAGATTGCTGATCGATAGCGGAGCTGACGTAAAAGCCGTTTCGGCCGATCGAAATACTGTTGTGCATCATGCGTCATTCATGGGTTATCCCGAAATATTGCGACTTGTCATTGATCGCGGGGCCGACTCTTTTGCAAAAAATAACGATGGTTCAACGGGGATCGATTCGGCTTCTGTTCCGATGGAGACAACATCGTATATTGCCAAACTTATTGAAGTGCCACTAAGGGAAAATGGAGAGCTGCTATCAGGGCGAGTGGAATGTATTAAATTATTGGAAAAGCTGGGAGTGAGGGCGAAGTCAGAGGCGAGTGAATCCGCGAACTTGCTGGGTCGTATTCGTGGCCAATATGCAGATTTTCTCAGCTCAGAGCGATTTAAAACCAGTCTTACACGGCATGGCCAGCCGTTTCACCTGATTCTCACTTCGTTTTTTCATCATCTCTGGTTTCTCTGGTTTCTCTGCTGGTTTGTGATCTTTTTTGCGATAGGCGCAATCATTTTCAGCCGATTTCAATGCGATCATTTCGCGGCATTCATCACAACTTCCCGATATCGTTTACCTGTCCTTGTCTGCATTTCAATGTTGCCACAGCTTTTCATGGGTTCAATCAAGCCCTCATTTGGTCCTGATACATCAACGGGAATCATTCCCGAACCGCATTTGCTGGCATATTATTTCATTTTCTTCGGGTTTGGTGCAATTTACTATGATCATCAGGATATTGCACCTTCGTTGGGGAGAAAATGGAAACGAATATTTCCTTTTGCAATTCTTCTTTTATTCCCGGCTGGGCTGGTAACGATGAATCGGCCTGTGATTGGCGGCATGGTACAGCTTTTTTATACGTGGTCGATGGTTTTTGCGATCACTGGTTGTTTTGAAAGTTGCATTAAAGAAGAAAGCAGGCCTTTGCGATATCTATCCGATTCAGCCTACTGGCTTTATCTGGTGCATCTGCCACTGGTGGTCATTTTTCAGGGTGTTGTGAAAAACTGGCCAGTACCCTCTTTGATAAAATTGATCATGATTTGTATTGCAGTGACATTTTTTGGACTGATTTCTTATGAATATATGGTCAGGGATCGTTGGATAGGCCGCTTGCTCAATGGGCCTTCCAAGAAGTCTTAATCAGCGTGTATTGAATGATCAAAATGCAATTTGTTTCTGATTTCCCGCTAACCTTGCTGAATTTAGTGAAAAGTGGAGTTGTACGGGCCGTTGTTATTGAGTGATGGGCAAAGAAATTTCGGTGCTTGACAGGTAGCATGTATAATCAATCAGCAGCTGATGAAGTCGCTTCATCCACCATGATTGAAACCTCAACCTGAGTTCTGACTATGACTAGCCGATTTGAAAAGCTGACAGGGCTGATTGCCGCGCCTCATACACCAATGACAGTATCTGGCGAATTGAATTTGAAGGTTATTGAAAAGCAGGCTGAATTGTTGTTGAGTGAGGGTGTTGCGGGAGTCTTTATCGGCGGAACGACGGGCGAATGCCATAGTCTTTCGGTAGATGAGCGGCTTCAGCTGGCTGAGCGATGGTCGGAAGTGGTGAATGGAAGTCGGCTGAAGTTGGTCGTGCATGTGGGTTGCCAGAGCCTGATGGATAGCCGTGAGCTGGCCAAGCAGGCGGCTCACCTGGAAAATGTGGTGGCACTGGGTGCGATGGCTCCGAGTTTCTTTAAGCCGCCGAGGGCGATTGAGGCTGTGGAATGGCTGAAGGATGTAGCAAGTTATGCCCCTGAACGGCCATTTTATTATTACGATATTCCATCGATGACGGGTATTTCGCTGCCGATGGTTGAGATTCTGAACCGGGCCAAGGAAACGATTCCGAATTTTGCGGGTTTGAAGCTCTCCAACCCTGACATGCCGAATCTGGTGGAATGCCTGAAGGTTGCGGGAATCGACCTGCTTTTCGGCTGTGACGAAGCATTTCTCTTTGGCTATGCCGCCGGGATTAAGGGTGCGGTAGGGTCAAGTTATAACATTGCCGCTCCGCTTTATCTGCGGATCATGGCGGCGTTTGACAGGGGTGATCATGTCGCTGCTCGTAGCGACCAGACGACAAGTGTTGCGATGGTTCGGCTGCTGGCATCGTTTGGATATCTTGCTGCGTCGAAGTATGTCATGTCGCTCAAAGGAGTTGACTGCGGCCCAGTGCGCTTGCCTCTGCGAAATCTTGACAATGTATCAAAGGCTGCAATTGCTTCCGGCATGGAACAACTTGGGCTGGTTCAACCGGCTATTATCGCCGTGAATTGAAACAAAAAAACAACACACCTGGGCGAAAAGTCATCGGGCTTTTCGCCTGAAGTTATATCACCAATAAGTTTATTAAGTTGATGTATTTGTCAAAGTTGTGTTTGATTTGATGGAATATATTTATGAAAAATTGATCAATGTGTAGTTATGTTTGTATGAAATCATCAACGACCAATGACATTCCGGGCTTGAGTCTTGACAGTGACCATGATGCGTGGTCTAATTTGGCTGTGAAAGATGAATTTCACAGAGGGTCCTTCGGTCAACGGTTTGCCTGTTCAGGTGATACTCACTAACTAATTTCACCTGCTGCACAGCATTGCCTCATATTCGTTGTTCCGATCATTCCGGTCTTGTTGTGGCTTATGGCCATGGCACGCCTAGCTTGGAGAACCCATGAATTCTCACTTTCATGCGCAAGATGCAATGCGTCGTCTGATCAAGGCCGCAGTTGGCGTCTCCCCGTCGAACTCAATTGAAACCAAGAATTCGGATTCAGCTGATTCCTCGAGAATGACGGTATCGGGCCTGGAACATTCGTCGGACCATCAGGCTGCTTCGGCACGTTCGCAAAACAGTTCAAAGCTGATTTGATAACATGTCTGAAATGTCTTCATTCCTCTAATTCCAATCCACATTTTTCGGAATGTGGATTTTTTTGTTTGAATCAATAAACGATTGAAATTGCACCAAGCAAAAAAAATGCACACGGAAAATGCATTCCGTGTGCATGGAAACTTGATTTGAACGAGTGAATCAGACGTTATAGGTTGTTGATGCGGTGGTGCCACCGCGGCCTGTCCAGTTGGTGTGGAAGAATTCACCGCGTTTTTTATCGGTACGCTCATACGTATGAGCACCGAAATAATCTCGCTGGGCTTGAAGCAGATTGGCCGGCAGGCGATCGCTTCGATAGCCATCGAAATAGGCGAGAGCACTGGTCAGGGCTGGTGCGGCGATACCCTGAGTCACGGCCAGAGCAGCGACTCTTCGCCAACCGGGGGCGGCTTTTTCAAGGGCAGTCTTGAAGAATGGGTC
>JBILGL010000688.1:0-3844 GCA_044351075.1 Isosphaeraceae bacterium
CAGGGTGATGTTGCCATTGGCACCAACTCCACTCGAAACAAAATTCGCCGCACCACTGATCACCAGATTCCCGCCTGATTGGGTGATCGTATCGCCTGAAATCAACGTCAGATTCGTGCCCAGCGTGGCATTGGTTCGGTCGATGGGGGCTGTGTTCACGATCGCAGCAGAATTGCTGTTAATTGTCAGCGTGCCGGCCGTGATCTGATTCAGCTCAGTGGCACTGAGACCAAGGTTGGCCTGAGTGTCAGTGCCATTGCCCAGATTGACACCGGTGCCCAGTGTCAGAATTGTCACATTGCCACTGCCGGTTGCATTCACTGAACTTGAGGCAGTGATATTAATGCTATTGGCGTAGATGGTGATTGCTGAGCCGGCCGACTGCACTGTGCCGCTGGTCAGATCAAGCCCGGTGCTGTTGGCGCTCGAAACGTTGGCATTTGTCTGAAGCAGAATCGAGCCGGAAGTGCCGGTCGTGGCAAATCGGGCCGCATTATCGAGATAAATTCCCTTCGGCCCGGTGCCAGTGCCGCAACTGGTGCCGTTGATGCTCAGAATACCGTTTTCAGTGCGGACATTTGCGCCGGAGGCGTAAATGCCACAGGCGTCGTCAGAGCCTCTTGATGCCAGCCCGGTCAGCGTCAGATTCGCAGTGCCTGACGTGGCAAAATTGGAATTGGTGTCAAGCCAGACCCCTCTGGAGCTGGCTAAAGAGCCATTCGAAGTGCCATTGACGGCGAGCAAGCCGCTGATGGTGCTGATATTGACACCCGTCGTATAAATACCAACTGCAGTTGCGCTGCCTGAGGGAACAAGTCCGGTCAGTGTCAGACTACTGGTGCCGGTGGTTGTGAAATTGGAATTTATTCCCAGTGAGAGGCCTCTGCCCGTAACACCGGTGCTGCAGCCGGTGCCATTGACGACGAGGTTGCCGTTAAAAGTGCTGATTGTTGTTTCATTGGAAATGAGCCCATAAGCTGCCGTGCCGGTATTTCCGCTGAGTGCCACCAGAGTGATGGTGCCATTGACACCCGTCTGAATCACGGTCTGGCTGAGGTTTATCCCTCTTGTTGGGTTCCCGCCGCCGCCCCTGCCATCCAGCGTGATATTGCCACTGGTGCTGGTGATATTTGCCCCGGGGCCAGCGATGCTCAGGCCATCAAATGAGCCACTTCGATAAGCCCCGCCGCCATTGCCATAAATCGCAATATCGCCTGCGATTGTGCTGATATTGCCATTGACCACGATATTTCGGCCGGAGAGCGATACGCCTGCCGATCCACTCGCCACGATTGGTCCCGAGACGGTGATACTGCTGGTGGATGTGTTACCATTTACCGCAAGCCCACCGGTGGTTGCGATGTCTGTCAATGTCAGATTATTGTTAATATTAACATTAATTACACCGCCATTGGCCGATAAAAGCACAAAATTATTGGTTGTATTATTGAGTGTAATTGTATTTCCAACGGCGGTAAAATTCGCTCTGCCGCTGATGGCGAGATTTCCGGCACCCGATTGCGTGATGGATCCGCCGGAAATCAGGGTCAGATTGGTGCCGAGCGTAGCATTATTCCGCGTCATTACGGCCGTGTTTACGATGGCACCGGAATTGCTGTTAATTGTCAGAGTGCCGGCAGTGATCTGGTTCATTTCCGCCTGCGAAAGACCAAGAGTCGTCGCCGTATCCGTACCGTTGCCCAGATTGATATCTGCCCCAAGTGACTGAATGACGACATTTCCGGCAAGTGTCGCATTCACTGCACCAGTCAGATTCATACTATTTGCCGTGAGCGTGATCAGACCTGCGTTCGACGAGATCTGATCAGATACATTTCCCGAAAATATTCCAATTCCCGTGGAATTATTCGGCGTAGCGCCACTGATTGTGATGCATCCCGACCCGGTTGAATTCACATTCGCCGCACCGGTCAGCAATACGCCACGGGCCGCATTTCCTGTACCTTCGGACCTACCGATGATCGAAACCGTGCCATTGACAACACTTGCAACCGACCCTGAAAAATAAATACCAGTTGCATTATTCGTGCCGTTGCTGGCTGTTCCGTTTATCGTGATATTCGAACTGACACTGGCTGAAAATTGCGTGCCAGTGTTGAGGAATGCACCATACGAGTTATTTCCGGTTCCAGCGGAAGTGCCATTAACTGACAGCCCACCAGCTGAGCTTGTAAAACATGAAGAAGTTGTATAAATACCCCAACTGCTCGATGTTCCGCCGATTGATATGCCCGTTATCGACAAATTACCGGAACCGGTTGTACGGAAGTCAGCGTTCGAATAAGTGTATAACCCGAGCGAGGCAGAGCCCGTTGCATAAGACGTGCCAGTTAACAGAAGATCGCCATTGGCCGAGCGGGCAATCGATCCGCCAATCACCAGGCCATAAGCATTGTTTGTGCCATTGGCGGCATTCCCAGTGATCGAGAGACTATGGTTGCCTGTCGTACTGATGTTCGAGCCTGAAACAATACAGACACCTGTGGTATCGGTTCCATTCCCATAGCTGGTGCCCAAAATCACCAGTGTGCCGTTGACTGTATTTGCAGAGAGCCCGGAAGCGTTCAACCCGATCGAATTGGCTGTGCCCCCGGCGACGGTGCCCGTGATCGTCAGATTACCCTGCCCCGTGATTCGGACAACGGAACTTGAAATCAGATTGACGCCGATACCATTGGCACTGGCTGCATTTGAAGTGCCTCCAATTGTCACAGAGCCGGTTGCAGCACTGATTTGGGAATTTGAGACCAGCACGCCCTGTGCACCTGTGGTGCCACCGTTTGCCGTTCCGCTGATTATGACATGGCCGGTGTTCGTCGCTGAAACATTGGCTACGTTATTGAGAGAAATTCCGCGACTATCTGTACCCGAACCGCATGCCGTACCGTTTACAACAATATTGCCGGAATCAGACGTAATGCATGAAAAATCTTTGATTTGCGTTCCGAATGCAGAATTCAAACCGGCGGCCGCTATACCGGTAACCGTAACATTACCAGCCCCAGTGGCCCGAATGATTGCATTTGAACGAATGTAAATTCCCTGCGAATAATTACCTGTGCCGCAGGAAGTTCCGTTGATACGAATCGCACCGGTTCCGGATGTGACGCATGCCCCATTGGCATAAACACCATACGCATTACCCGCTGCGCCGTTTCCGCTAACGCCGCTAATCGTAATCGAACCTGAGCCACCGGCAATGACACTTGATAAATTGACATTTACACCAGCATTTGCAGAGCTGCCAGCGCCTCGGCCATCGATTGTAATATTGCCGCCTGTGGTGTTGACATTCACGCCGGCGCCACTGATGCTGACACCGTCAAATGAGCCTGTCTGATAAATGCCCCCGCCATTCCCTGTAATTTCAATATTACCTGCGCCGGATGAAATATTTGCCAATATTGCAATATTCCGCCCGGTCAGTGATATACGGCCTGATCCAGCCGTTGTTGAAATGGGACCTGCAACCGTGATCTGCGAACTGGCGACAGGCACATTGATGATGACATTGCCAGTGGATGAAATGGCGTCCATCGAAATCGAATTCGTATCGTTCGCTGAAATATCGCCGCCGCTTGCCGTGAACAAATTAAAATCATTCGTTGTATTTGTTAGTAAAATTGCATTACCGGTCGCTACAAAATTGGCAGTTCCAGAAATTGTCAGATTCGTTCCGGGTGCCTGTGTGATCGCACCTGAAGTGGATATGACCGTCAAGTTTGTCGCATTGACATTGACAAGTGCAATATTTGCACCGGTGATTGTCAGCTCGTCCATCACTGAAAGACGGCCGACGGAATTGCCCAGCAGCACCTGTCCT
>JBILGL010000065.1:0-12591 GCA_044351075.1 Isosphaeraceae bacterium
CCGAATTGCCGGTCGTTGACAAATCAAATATCGATAAATACAAACCGGCTTATTGAAATATGCCGGCCTGAATGCTGTAGACAGTCTGTTTCGAAATTCATATTCGATTCAGGCTGTTTTACATTTCGAATAACAATGGAAAGCTGGTACTTTGTTTGCATTTCATGAAATGCAATCATTTTATCGAATTTATAAGGTGCTGATGGATCAGTTTCGTGCAAATCCAAATGTTTGAATACCATTCGTACAGGCTGTTAAAGTCTTTACCTCAATAAAGAAGATTGGCAGGAGTTAAAGTCGGATGAGTTTTTATTGGATCTACAATATTTCCAATTCAATGCTGGCCCTTTTGGTAATTGCCCTTTTCAATTTTTCAGCATTTTTCGGCCTGATTATTACAAGGCCCCTTATTAAAAATTATTTTGTAAGCAAGGGGCATCATAATGAGATTGCCAGTTATTATTTCGCGGCCATTTCGCTGCTCTATGCCGTTATTCTGGGGCAGGTTACTTCAATTACTTACAGTAACTATCAGGAAGCCAAGAAAACTGTTTCAAGAGAAGCAAGTGAAATTGTGACATTATTTAATGAGCTGGAAGGTTATAAACACCCGATGAGTGATCAACTTGAAAATTTATTGCTCAGGTATGTCAGGCATGTCATTAATAATGACTGGCGAGAGCACCGGGAAGGCATTATTTCCAGCCAAAGCACGCTCGACCTCGACAATATGGAAGAAATTATCCTCACATACGAGCCAAAATCTGCGAGCGAAACGATTTTACATAGCAAAGTTTTTGATTCATTAAACAATGTTGTAAAAGCCAGAGCCGAGCGAATTCAATTCGTCAGCAACGGCCTGCCCAAAACATTCTGGTTAGTTATTATTCTGGGAGCAATTGTAACAATTTCCAGCTCGTTTCTTTTCTACTTTGCCAACCGAAGATTGCATATCTGCCTGATCTCGCTTTTCAGCAGCATGATCGCTTTGGTCGTATTTCTCTGTATTGTCATGGATAATCCATTCCGAGGTGATGTCAGCGTGGATACAGCCGGTTATCAGGACGCAATCGAGTTTCACACAGAACTCAAGTCAAAACGGTTTCAGAAGGTAACCGATGGCCCCAGGCCTTAAAATCCATTAACCAGATTGCAAAATTCTTTAACAATTTCAAAAGCCTTGGGCAAAACCGTGCTGACGATCTTTGCTTATGCGCCAAAATCATGCGATGCATCTTCTTTCAACTCAGAAAAATAGTAGTCGAAAGTGATGATATCTTGGGAAGTTGCGCCAAGTCTGGGCTGCCTTGGGCATCGATTCACTGGACAATCGCCCGCTTTCGATGGATGATACTGATTGATCAGGCGTGGTTCCGGAGCGACCATGCCGCTCAAGAAGAGCACGGGCTGGCAACCGCTGCGGCGGCCCACCGAAATTGAGAAGGGAAAAAACAATGGCCGATCAGCCTTTTGTTCATTTGCACTGCCATTCTCATTACAGCCTTCTGGATGGAGCCAATCGCATCCCCGACCTGATCAACAAATGCAAAGAAAACAACATGTCGGCCGTGGCCATTACGGATCACGGCAATCTCTATGGTGCCCTTCAGCTCCTTCGCGAGGCCAAGTCGGGCGGTGTCAAGCCGATCATCGGGCTTGAGGCCTATATTGCACCCGGTCGGCGATCCGAACGCACACCCGGCGGCTGCAACGGCAAAGAGAACTATTTTCACATCACGCTTCTGGCCAAAAACGGCGCAGGGCTGAAAAACCTGATGCGGCTCTCCAGCAAGTCGTTTCTTGAAGGCTATTATTACAAGCCACGTATCGACAAAGAGATTCTCGAGCTTCATTCCGAAGGGCTCATCTGCCTCTCCGGCTGCTGTTCCAGCGAGCTTTCCGACCTCGTTATGCACGAAAAAACGAGCCAGGCAAAAAGCCTTTGCGAGTGGTATCAGAAAATCTTTGGGCCAGAGAATTTCTTCATTGAAATTCAGGACAACGGCGTTGAAATCCAGCGCGAGGCCAACCGCGGCCTGATCGACGTGGCACGCACCATGGGCTTGCCAATGGTCGCCACCAGCGATGCCCATTACCTCCAGAAGGGCGACGCCCCAGCACACGATATCCTGCTCTGTGTAAACATGGGCAAGCTGCATAAAGACCCGACTCGCATGCGGTTTGACTCCACCGATTACCACTTCCGCACGCCGGAAGAGATGTATGCCGCCATGCCGCAGCATGCCGAGGCGCTCAAGCAATCGGCCGCCATCGCCGAAAGTGTCGAGGAATATTACAAATCGGCAGGCATCGGCACGCGTCAGTTTCCGTCGTTCAAACCGCCTGGACAAAAGACACCTGAAGAATACCTGCGAGAGCTTTGCGAAGCCGGATTGAAGCTGAGATACGGCGATGAGATCACGCAGGAAGTGCGCGACCGCCTGGAGCATGAGCTGGGCATTATCAACCGCATGGGCTTTGCCAGCTATTTCCTCATCGTATGGGATTTCGTGCGATTCGGGCGTGAAGCGGGCATCCCCAGCTCGGCCAGAGGTTCAGCCTGTGGCGCATTGGTGAGCTATCTGCTTGAGCTATCGCACGTTTGCCCGCTGAAGTATGACCTCCTTTTTGAACGCTTTCTCGACCCGAACCGGGCCGAGGCGCCTGATATTGATATCGACCTTTGTCAGGATCGTCGCTATGAGGTGATCGAGTATGTCCGCCGGACATACGGCGAATCAAATGTGGCACAGATCGGCACCTTCGGCACGATGGCGGCCAAGGCGGCGATTAAGGATGTGGGCCGTGCTTTGGGCATTGAGCTCGCCCGTGTGAATGCAATCACCAATCTGGTTCCGAAACAGCTTAATATATCAATTGAAGAGGCCCTGCAGCAGGAGCCCCAGCTCAGGAAGATCTGCGCTGAGCAGAAAGAAATTGACGACATGGTGAAATTCGCCATGCAGCTTGAGGGGCTGGCGCGAAGCTGCGGCACACATGCCGCCGGTGTGGTGATTGCCGACAAGCCGCTGCAGGACTTGGTGCCCCTCCAGAAAATTCCGAATAAGGATAAGGACAAGGAATTTATTACGACCCAGTGGGAAATGGGCGACATCGAAAAAGCCGGCCTGCTGAAGATGGACTTCCTCGGCCTGCGAAACCTGACGATTCTTGACAGGGCCGTGCGGCTCATTAACCGGCGATACCCTGAAAACAAGATCGACCTGAACAAGGTGCCGCTGGACGACCCGGCCACATATGCCCTCTTACAAAGGGGCGAGACCAAGGGTGTCTTCCAGCTTGAGTCCGACGGTATCCGCGGCCTGCTGGTCAAGATGAAGCCCGACGTCTTTGCTGACATCATCGCCACCAATGCCCTTTATCGGCCGGGCCCGCTCAATGGCGGCATGGTTGATTCTTATGTCAACCGCAAGCACAAGCGGGAAGAGCCTGATTATCCGCATCCGGTGATGAAGGAGATTCTTGAAGAGACCCACGGCGTGATGGTCTATCAGGAACAGGTCATGCGAATCCTCAATCGCCTGGGCGGCATTGAGCTTTCCACTGCCTATGCCACGATTAAGGCCATTTCAAAGAAAAAGACGGATGTCATTGCCTCCAGTCTGGACGCATTCATTGCAGGCGCGGTAGAGCGCGGGCTTGATGCCGGCAAGGCCCGCGAAATCTTCGACCTGATCGTCTTCTTCGGCGGCTATGGTTTCAACAAATCGCACTCAACCGCGTATGCCTTGGTGGCCTATCACACAGCCTATCTCAAGGCCCATTACCCCACTGAATTCATGGCGGCCCTTTTATCCAGCGAAATCGACGGCTCGGACCGCGACAAACTGACCGAACACATTGACGATGCCCGCCGCATGGGCATTGAAGTCATGCCGCCAAGTGTGAATGGCAGCGGTGTTGACTTCCGCGTCACGGAAAAAGGGCGTGTCTATTTCTCGCTGGCCGCCATGAAGGGCGTGGGTGTAAAGGCCGTTGATGCCATTGTGGATGCCCGCGAAAAAGGCGGGGAATTTAATAGCCTCGATGATTTTCTGGAACGTGTGCCGCCAACAGTCGTCACACAAGGCACGGTTGAAACGCTGATCAAAGGCGGCGCGTTTGACTGTCTGGGTGCCAAAAGAAGCCAGCTTCTGGCCGTTTTGCCGCGGGCCATGCAGGCAAGCCAGTCGGCAGTGGCCGATAAAAAACGGGGGCAGTCGAGCCTTTTTGACGACTTCGCGGCGGCTGCGGCCGATTCACCTGTGCAAGAGAATCGATTGTCGCTGCCTGAGCTGCCGGAACTGCCGGAGCAGGAAAAACTGGCGGAAGAAAAGAAGATCCTCGGGTTTTATTTTTCCAGCCATCCGCTGACGAGTTACAAGTCAATCATTCAGGCCTTGGCAACGCATCAGGTGAAAAATCTGACAACGGTGCCCGACCGTCAGGAAGTGATTCTGGGGGGAATCATCAGCGACTTCTCGGTCCGGAATCTCCAGAAGAAGAATAAAAACGGCCTGAGCCGCATGGGTGTGCTGAAATTTGAAGACCTGACCGGTTCATTCGCCGCCAAGCTCTGGCCTGATGAGCTGGCGAAATATGAGGATCTGGTCGGCGATGACAAAGTTGTATTCATCGTGGCGACTGTCGATCGACGCCGCGACCCGGCCGAGCTTTCAATCTCAAAGGTGCTTTCGGTGGATAAGGCGGAATCAGTGCTGGGCACAGGGCTGGTGCTGACATTCGACCAGCGAACAACCGAAGAATTCCATTTCAATCAGGTGCATGAACTGCTGCGTCAATACCCCGGCAGCCTCGAGCTTTATTTTGAGCTTTTGGGCTTCGGGCAGATCAGCCGGGCCATTTACAAGGCGGGGCAGGCCACTCGCGTCAAATATGACCTGACATTAATCAATCGCCTGCGGGGCATGCTTGGGCCACAGGGCGTCCGGGTACTTGGCCCGGGCGGAATTACGACAAGCCTGGCCAGGACTGTCGTTGAAGAACCGGCGACAGACCTGAGCGACGACGAATCAGCCTTCGAGCATGAGATGATGCTGGTGGGCGACGACGACTGACGCTCTCATGGCTGGCTCAGAAACTGAACTTGCTGGGCCATCGTGATTTATAATGATTAAATACGGGAGCGGTTCTGAAACGGTTCAAGATTGGGCTGGAATTTCTCCAGCGATTGTGATATAAAAGTCTATTCGGAATTGACTTTCATCGAGAAAGTCTCTGACACCAACGCGGCTGGGCAAGGCCAGGGATTATGGTTGAACAATTTACGAGCGACGTTCGTACCTTACTTGATCGCAGTCCATTTGACCAGAACACGGTTGCAGACCTGAAAGAGGCGTTGACACGCGATCCTTCGCGTTACAGCACACTGAGGGATGCGATCTCTGCCATTCGCGAGCGATTCAGGGACAAAATGTCCGAAGAAGTGCTCTCAAGGCTGGGCGTAGCCCACACGCTGATGGGCCAGCACAGCCACGCGCTGGAATGCCTGAATCAGATCAGGAATTCTACCAACGGTCTGGTTCATTATTTCCGCGGCCTGGCGCTCGAAAATCAGCAGAAATGGGCTGACGCGATTGACGCCTTTACGAAGTCGGCCGCTGCCAATTACGACGTTCGCAACTCACGCCTGCATCACGCTGGCTGCCTGCGCAGATCTGGCAAGCCAGATCAGGCCAAAGCAATACTCGACGAAATGGCCGGCTTGGAAACAGCCGAATATTTCTATCAGATCGGTAGCCTCATGGCCGCCTCGGGCGACCTTAAGGCGGCGGCTGTTGAGCTGGAAAAATCCATTCAGCTGGACCGGTATCACACCGGTGCACTCTTTGAACTGGCTTACATAAATGACCTTTTCGGCAACGACGACAAGGCGATGGAGTATTACAAGCTCTGTGCCCAGCGTCCGCCAATTCCGGTCTCGGCCCTGATCAATCTTGGGCTGATGTATGAAGATGAAAAGAACTTCCGCGAAGCTGAAAAATGCTATCGGCAAGTCCTTTCAATCATGCCGACACACCAGCGTGCCAAGCTCTTTTTGCGGGACTGCATGGCTAGCCTGAGTGAAGTGATCGACGATGGTGCCGAGCGCGATATTGCCGCAACGATCAGCGTCTTCGGCACACCGGTGACTGACTTTGAGCTCTCTGTGCGTAGCCGTAATTGCCTACGGAAGATGAACATCCGTACGCTTGGGGACCTCACCCGTATTACGGAACTTGCACTACTTTCCTCCAAAAATTTCGGTGAGACTTCGCTCAATGAAATTAAGGAGATGATGACGACCAAGAAACTGCGACTCGGCATGGCACTTGAAGCGCCGAAGTCTTCAACTGAGCGACAGCCTGAACCTCAGGAAGAGCTCTCTGCAGAAGAAAAAGCGGTTCTTTCACAGCCACTTTCAGTGCTTAATCTTTCGGTACGTGCCAAGAAGTGCATGACCAAGCTCAACATCAACACCGTTGGCGATCTGCTTGCCATGACTGGCGACAAGCTCATGGAGTGCAAGAATTTCGGTGTTACCTCGCTGAACGAGGTACGCGAGAAGCTCACGGCCATGAACCTGAAGCTGCGTAACGACTGATCGCGGCCAAAAAAGTGTCATCGCCTCTCGCCTTTGATATCATTTCGAAAGACCCGGGCTCCTCGGCCCGGGTTGGTTTATTATCGCTGCCACATGGTCAGGTGCAGACGCCTGCATTCATGCCGGTCGGCACTCAGGGCTCGATCAAAGGCCTGCTTTCCGATCAGGTGCGCCAGACCGGTGCCGTGATGATCCTGGCGAACACTTATCATCTGGCCCTTCGGCCCGGTGATGTAACGGTGGCCTCTCTGGGCGGCCTGCACCGCTTCATGGCATGGGATCGGCCGATTCTGACGGACTCTGGCGGCTTTCAGGTCTTCAGCCTGGCCGATCGCTGCAAGATGACTGAGAAAGGGGTTGTTTTCTCGTCGCACATTGATGGCAGCCGATTTGAGCTGACGCCTGAATCGGCCATGAGCATTCAGCAGAATCTGGGGGCCGATGTGGCCATGTGCCTGGACCACTGCCCCAAGCTGCCGGCCGAGAAAAAAGAGATCGCCGCAGCTGTTGACCGAACAATCCGCTGGGCCCGTCGATGCAGGGATGCACACCACCGGCCGGACCAGGCACTTTTTGCGATTACTCAGGGCGGCCCGCATCAGGACCTGCGTGAATACTGCGCGGAAACGCTGGTAGAGATGGACTTTCCTGGCTATGCCGTGGGCGGGGTGAGTGTGGGCGAGGAGCGTCAGGCCGTGCACGAGGCCCTGCGTGTTTCCACACCGAAGCTGCCTGAGCATAAGCCGCGATACCTGATGGGCGTGGGTCGGCCTGAAGATTTGCTGGTCGCCATTGAGCACGGCATTGATATGTTTGACTGTGTCTGGCCGACGCGCAATGGCCGAAATGCCTCGTGCATGACCTTCTCCGGCACCGTCCGGCTGCGAAACGCGATCCACCGCCAGGACGAGCGGCCGCTGGAAGAGGGCTGCCCGTGTATTGCCTGCCGTCAATATTCGCGGGCATTCCTGCGCCACATGTTTCTGTCCGGCGAGATGACGGGACCAATTCTGGCCACAATTCATAACCTGACATTCCTCCAGCGGCTGATGGATCAGGTACGATTGGCGATTATGCATGGTGATTATGTCGCTTTTTGTCGGGATTTACTTGCCAATTGGGCGGCCTGATTGCTAAATTACAGGTTCATTGAACGAATACCGAGAGGATCCGAAACGGTGAGTGACTTTGCTCAGGTGCTGATACCAACCATTGCGCAGGCCCCTGCTGCGGGCGGCGGGGCTTCGATCATCCCGCTGGCGATGATGGTTGGTATGGTCATGATGTTCTACTTCGTGATTGTCGCCCTGCCACAGCGAAGAATGCTCAAAGAGCGCCAGGCACTGCTCGGGTCCCTCAAAAAGAATGACCGCATTATCACAACCGGCGGTATTTACGGCACTGTGGTGTCGGTTGATGCCGAGCATGATAAAGTGACCGTTCGTATCTGCGACGAACCGGCAGTGCGGATCCAGCTCAATGTCAGAAGCGTGATGCAGATCTTGCGAGAAGAGAATAAAGCCTGAATCAATGGTGAATACACGATTCGCCTGATTCCTGACTGATTGCCGAGGAGACTCTTTTTTCCCATGTCGTCCAGAAATCGTTCCGTTGGATTTGTCCTGGGGCTGCTGGCCGTTCTCACCGTCCTTCCCCTTTTCATTATTTCGGCCAAGGGCCTGAAAAAGGGGATTGACCTCTCCGGTGGCACGATTCTCGTTTATGAGATCGATCAGTCGCGGCAAAAGAGCAATATCGACATTAACGAGCTGATCTCGGCCATCAAGCGGCGAATCAACCCGGACGGTATCAAGGATATCGTCATCCGGCCCATCGGCTCGAATCGTGTCGAAGTGATCTATCCCGAAGCCACGGCTGAGGATGTAGAAAATACGAAGCGGTCGATCACGGATCAGGGCCTTCTTCAGTTCCGCATTCTGGCCTCGCTCAAGCACGAAGATGAACTGCTGCGCGACGCCACCAAAGAGAACTTTCTGGAATGGCCCAACAAGCGAACAACCTGGGTTAAGTATGCCGAAAGCGTGACGGAGACAGGCCGTACCGACGTTTCGGTAAGCGGTAACAAATTGACCGACCCCAAGGCTCGCTGGCGGAAAAACGAATTTAACGGCTGGAATGTGCTGATCGACGGCATCAACCAGACGACTGAGCTTACCGTTGTTTCCAACGACTCCACGACCATCACACTGAGTGCTGATGCTGGCGGCACATCGGCCACCGGCTACACCATCGGCCGGAATAAGAGCCAGATTGCAGGCTTTGACCCAAGCCGATACAAGAGTAATAAGGAGATGCGCGACGCGATGGCGACCGCGCCTAAGGATTCTCCGATTATTCGCGAGCGGAAACTGGGCCAGAATCGCGTTGAGCAATATGTTCTGGTGCAGGTTCCGCCTGAAACGCAGGATGTCAGTGGGCAATATCTGGCCCGGGCGTTCCTGACGCAGGACGGCCGTTTGAATCCGGCGGTTGGCTTCTCGTTTAATCGCCGTGGTGCCTCGAAATTCGGCCGGCTCACTGGCGAGCACCTGCCGGAAGAGGGCGGCAATTTCAAATATCGGCTGGCCATTCTGCTGGACGACTACATTCAGAGTGCCCCCACCCTCAACGCCCAGATCTCTGACAGCGGTATTATTGAAGGCGGCCAGAGCGGCTTTGAAGTCAAGGAAGTTGAATTCCTCCTGAACATCCTCAATGCTGGCAGCCTGCCCGCCACGCTGAACCCTGTGCCGCTGCAGGAAGAGAAAGTCGGGCCGACACTGGGTCAGGACACCATTCAGAAGGGCGTCTATGCGATCATCATTTCGATGATCGTCGTGCCGATCTTCATGATTATTTACTACCGCGTCTGCGGCATTATCGCCGTGATCGCCCTGGTGTTGAACCTGATTCTGCTGGTTGGCTTCATGTCGCTGACAAGTTCTACCATTACGCTGCCGGGATTGGCCGGTCTGGCCCTGACGATCGGTATGGCGGTGGATGCCAACGTGCTGATCTTTGAACGCATGCGGGAAGAGAAGGACAAGGGCGCATCGCTCAACGAGCAGATCCGCAACGGCTTCGATCGTGCCTGGACGACCATTCTCGACGCCAATATCACCACGGTGCTCTCGGGTATCGTCCTCTTCGCCATTGGAACCGAAGAGATCAAAGGCTTTGCCCTGACACTGATCGTCGGTCTGCTCTGGAACCTGATCACGGCCGTTTATGTGACGCGTGTGATCTTTGACTTCCTCTCCTCCAAGGGCCTGCTCAAAGAGATCAACATGCTCCGCTTCCTCGCTTCGACATCGATTGACTTTGTCGGCAAGCGTCAAATCGCAGCAATGATTTCTGTCATCGTCATCGGCGTCGGCCTGCTGGCATTCGGTGTGCGGGTGGCCAACAACACAATGTTTAATATCGACTTCACCGGTGGCACACTGGTCACGATTCGGCTCAATGAGACAGACTCGGCCATTGCCGGCAAGTCTGTTGATCAGCGTTCGGCTTATGTTCGCAGCACGGCCTCGGTTTTGCCCGACGTCACGATTGAAACGCTGAATGTGGGCGGCGAAGCGGTCTCTCGCTTCAACATCCGCACCAGCGACGAAGATCAGGCACGCGTGCAAAGTGAAATCAGCAAAGCCTTTGGCCCGGCACTGGCTCGCGTTGAGCTGGCTGTCGGCCCGCGTCAGGCAGTGGAAGCACCGAAAGCCGAACCAACCAAAGACGCCACAAAGGATGCAGCCAAAGCAGCGGCTCCGGTAACAGCGCCAGCACCTGCGGCTGGCAAGTATGAATTGTCGGTCAATATCAAGCAGTCGGCGGGTCGGCTTGCAGAGCTCTTCTCCAAGGTGCTGGCCGATGAGAAAACCGGCGGCAAGGTTGATGCCCCTGAGCAGTCCTTCACGATCAATAGCCTTGATTCGGCGGCTTTGACCCAGCCAGACGTACCTAGCGATAAATTCGTGCTTCAATCGGCCCTGCCGGAAGCACAGATCACCGCCAAGATCGACGCCCTCAAGTCTGCCGTTGCCAACGACCCGGCTTTGATGTTTGAGCGTGTTTCCAACTTCGGTGGCACCGTCGCCGGTGAAACTCAGACGCTGGCCATCATGGCCACGGTGGCAAGCTGGGCGATTATCGCGGCTTATCTCTGGCTCCGGTTTAAGTCGTGGAGCTACGGCCTGGCCGCGGTGCTGGCCCTGGTGCACGACGTGCTCGTGGCCCTTGGTGCAGTGGCCCTGACATACTGGCTGGCTCAGATTCCGGTCATCGGCAGCCTTCTGATGATTGAGCAGTTCAAGATCGACCTGCCAATGATCGCCGCCTTCCTCACGCTGATCGGCTTCTCGGTAAACGACACCATCGTCATCTTTGACCGCCTGCGGGAAATCAAGGGCAAGTCGGATGTGATCAACGAAAAGATGGTTAACGACGCCCTCAACCAGACGCTGAGCCGCACGATTTTGACCTCGCTGACGGCTTGGTCGGTTGTGGCCATCATCTACATCTTCGGTGGTGAGGGGCTGCACGGCTTCTCGTTCACGCTGGTGGTCGGCTTCCTGAGCGGTACTTACAGCACGATTTATATCGCCACGCCAGTGCTCATCCGCTGGCTGGGGCGAGATCGATCGAGCGTCACCGTGAAGAACTCTCCCAAACCTGCTCTGGCCAAAGGCTGATCCCAACCGGTCGGCAAGCCCGGCCTCTTTTTGATGGCCCGGAGTGATCAGCTCCGGGCCCTTCGCCTGCCGGATCAGGATTATTACCTCATCATGCGATACCAGCACGTGACACTTCCGGCGATTGCCTATGAACTGGCGCCGATCGTCGTACAGACACGTGAAATCGAGCAGAAGCTTGCCCCGGCCTGGAATCGCCTGCATCTGCCATCCGGCCAGCTTGAAGCCCTCACCGGCATTCGCGAACGCCGCTGGTGGCCCGAAGGCTACAGCGTTGCCGCCGGTGCCGCTGCGGCAGGCAGGCAGGCGCTGGCAACAGCTGGCCTGACACCGGCCGATATTGACGTAATGATCTATGCCGGGGTCTGTCGCGAGCTTTACGAACCAGCCACTGCCTGCCATGTGGCGCATGCCTTGGGGGTTCACTCGGGCGCGGCGGTTTATGACATTTCCAACGCCTGTCTGGGCGTGATGAACGGCATGGTTGACATCGCCAACCGAATCGAACTGGGCCAGGCCCGCGCCGGGCTGGTGGTCTCGTGTGAATCGGCTCGGGATGTGATTGAGCTGACGATCAATCGACTGAACGCCAACCCGTCGATGGATCTCTTCGTTCAGTCGCTGGCCACTCTTACCGGCGGATCGGGTGCGGTGGCAGTGCTGCTGGCCGATCGCCGCCTGCATGCCAATCTGGGCGGGCCACGACTTCTGGGCGGGGCCCTGCAAACGGCCCCTCAGTTCCATCATCTTTGCCGGTGGGGGCTGGAAAAGCTTCAGGGGATAGGCCTTTCTGAATTCATGACGACCGACGCCGTGGGTGTGCTCAAGCATGGTGTGGATCTCGGCCTGCGCACCTGGCAGACGTTTCTTGAGCGGCTCGGCTGGGGCCGGGAGCAGGTGGACAGAGTCATTTGCCACCAGATTGGCAATGCCCATCGCGAGACGATCCTGAAAACCCTTGGCCTTGAAACCACCTGCGATTTCTCCACATTCCCGTTTCTGGGTAATATCGGCACAGTATCGCTGCCACTCACCGCCGCCATGGCGGCCGAGCGCGGCTTCCTTCGGCCCGGTGATCGTGTTGGCTTTCTCGGCATTGGCTCCGGGCTGAATTGCCTGATGCTCGGCCTGGAATGGTAACGCCCGAGAGCACTTTCATGGCAACAATTCCGCCCAATCCCGCCAAATCCGAAGCCCTTCAAGCCTTTCTTGACCGCCATCCCGGCAAGAAAGTGGCCGTTGGCGGCGGGCACCGGATGCACGTGATCGACGAAGGCACCGGCCGACCGGTCGTCATGC
>JBILGL010000066.1:0-12578 GCA_044351075.1 Isosphaeraceae bacterium
TATGCAATTTATGACAGATAGACCTTCGGGGCGTTTGGCAGCAACCATGTAAGTAGCTGGTTGAATTAAGGCCAGTTGATTGAATTGATGTTGCAACATGGTCATGCCCCTTCCTGATCCTTTGCCGGCCCGGATAATATCCTCGTGTCGATTCCATCAAATACTCAATTTGTCGGGCAATTCAAAACGCCTGACAACTCTTCCTCTGCCATGGGAAGAAATTTTGGAATCGAAAGGGCGATGCAATTTCAATGCCCTTTTTTGGCCGACATGAAATTAATAATGCAATTGCATCTGAAAAGTCAAATCTTACTCAATAGAATTTCTGACAATTGAAACAGCCTGCTTCAAAATCGTCCCACAAAAATCGGAATCCGTCAAAGTCGCATTAGCCCTTTTGTGGCAATTGTTTACATTTCAAAAAAAAGAGTCCGGCAACCGCCGCACACCAACCGGCCCCTGAAAAAAATAAGAGTCTTGAAAACTGAGCCGATTTGTAAGATAAACCAAGTGTCCATCTTCCGGGTCCCGGAATTTTGATTGCCTGCCAGCCGCCCGCGAGCGGAATGATCGGGCTGCTGATGGCCTTGCCGTTTTCATTTATCAGCTCGGCCTGCCATGATGGATCGGCCCACTGGGAAATCATCCAGTATTCAGCCGAGTCAGTCTGCCGTTGGATTTTCAAATTCTCAGGCGATGGCCGATCCACTTCCAACGGCTGAGCCTTGCCAATCAGTTGTTCAATGAAATCACCACGATTGATATCAATATCCACTGGCACATGCCAGGCCCGTGTCACCGGTTGATTCAGGATGACCAGACCAAATCGAGAATTATTCCCGCGCCTGGCGAGTTCTGAGGTCGTCAGCCAGGCCCAGAGTGTCGGGTCGTCAATTTCTTCAACACGAGCGTTCTGGGGTGTCCATCTTCCCCGAAGCTGTGCCCATGTCGGCGGGTCAAAAAGATAAAACCCCATTCCCGCCAGCCGGGCAAGCTCAAGTGTGTTAGAGTCAAAAGGCTGGGCAAGCCGGGTAGTCAGTTCCGGCATGACAGGAATATCAAGTGTGCGATAGGCACGCAGCGGTGAAGCCCCCACGGCCATCGGCAGGTTGCCCACATCACCAATCACTGCCACCGGCCAGCTCTGCCTGCTGCTCAATTCTCCCAGCCGCCGCAGCATCGGGCTTTGGTCGGCAATGGGTCCAATTGGGGCCGTTTCAATTGGTCTCAGGCCGAAGAGTAAAAAGAAATCAGCAAAGCTCACGCAGCAAAGCACCAGCAGCACGCCTGTTCTCTGCCTGATGAGCATTAAGCTTCCGGCCATAACCGCCAGCATTGCGGCAGCCGGCCCGACTTCCGCCAGCCAGGCCTTTTGCCGATCTCGGCTGAAGCCGGTCAGATTCAACCGTGTGTAAGGCTTCGCATATGCTGGAATGACAGCGGCGTCAAACCGGCTTGATTCACGCACCCATTCGCCGGCTGTTCGTACATCAGCCCACGCAGGCATCAAAAAAACGCGTGTTTTTTCGATTATGGCAAGGCCAGACCCGCCTGTTTTTTGATTGATGCTCGCCCCGCTGGTACCAATCACACCTTCCACTAGTATTACAAATGAGATGATCAGCAGGAGACCCGCCAAACTGAGTCGAACCATTGCACGTCGCACTCGCTGGAAGTCGGCTATGATCAGATCTAGCCCCTGACCGGCAAGCAGGGCCAGCATCAGAGTCGAGGCCAGTGTCCATCGAGCCGGTGCCCGGAAAAACGAAAAGCCGGGCAGCCGAATCAGGAGGTTAAAGCCAGGAAAATAAGGGCCAAATGCCAGAATAAGCGTGATAATAAGCGTAAAGACTAGCGTTTTAGTGATATGATCCTGCCGAAACCGTAGCATGGTGGCCGACAATGCAAGCCCCAGCGGAACAAGCCCGACATAAAAAAAGAGTTCTTCCGGCGATGAGTGAAACTGGTCCCAGAAAAGTGGCCGCCAGAAGCTGACTGTTCGACCGAATGCCGGTGCCAGCAGGCCCACCAGATGTGTGGGCGGCAGGGCGAATCCTGAAAGGTATTCCCAATCTCGCTGCTGGTTGGCCAGATTTGCAAGTTGGGCAGTGGGCCAGACCTGCACCAGCGTCAGCCAGAGTGCCAGAATCGGGGCTGCCATACCCAATAGAAAAAAACGGCCGGGCCCGATTTCAATTTGTTTTCGTCCGAAAATCAGGAGAAAAAGCCACCACACACCAAGGCTGACCATGCTGATAAAACCAAGCTGAAAATGCCCCGTCAAGACCGGCATGGCCATGGCGAAGGCCAGCAGGGTCATCCACCGAAGGGCCAGTAATCGAGACTTGCCGGAAACTTCTGCCAACCTCAGACCAGCATAAAAGATCCACGGCAACCACGAGCCCGTGGTAAAGCCCCAGTGATGTGGCAGATGCACCAGGAAAAATCCTGAGCCGGCGAAAGCAATACCTGTCAGCGAGGCACCCTGCGGAGAAATACTGATGCGGCGTGCCAGCAGCCAGGCACCCACGGCCGCCCAGAGGGCATGAAAGGCCATGTCAAAGCTATAGGCGGCTTCCAGCGGCAGGAGGCTGTAAAGCAGCAGGTGGGGCGGATAAAAGACACCAAGCTGGCTTTCGGCCAAGGCCGGGAAGCCGTAGCCCCAGAGGCTGTTCCAAAGGGGTATTCTCAGGGCAGCCATAGCCCTTGATTGCTCGGCCATCAGCCCCAGGCCAAATCGCGAAGCATCGCCACCCACGGGCATCAGGCCGAAGAAGCCGATGCGAGTCCAGCAGATCAGAAAGACGACCAGAAAAATCAGGCTGGTTGTTGGACGCGTGGGCAGTTTCACTGCACGATTCCTGAGTAAAGATGGGCCGGAATCAAATTCCAGAGCTTTAATGTAACGCTTTTTCTGGCCAATTGGAAAACGAAAAGCCGTTGCACAGCTTAAAAACTGTTTGATTTGCATCTGAACCGAATCGAGCGAGACCGTTTTTTTGGGCTGAAAAAGAATTTTGAAAAATTTCCAAAAATGGGGTTTACAGTTTTTTGAGTCTCTGATATTTCTGTGATTGCCTTGAAAAAGGCAGACTGAATAGCGCACCTATGGATGAACGTCACAAGAATAATTCAAGGAGATTGCACCATGTTGGTCCTGAGCAGGAGGCTCGGTCAACGGTTTCAGATCGGCGAGGATGTTCGCATCACGATTGTAAAAGTCGATCGAAATTCCGTTCGTATTGGCATTGAAGCCCCGTCCGACGTGCTGATCCGGCGCGAAGAAATCGTTGAAGGCGAAGAAGCTGAGCCTTCCAACCATACAAATTTCAAGGCAGACGCCGCCTGAGACGCTGGCCTTAACATTGTTTAAGTCAAAAACATTTCAGGGCGGTGGCTGAATGGGCCACGGCTCTGAAATTAATTTCTGTTAGTCTGATATTAATGTTGGTAGATAAGAATGCAATTTTGATAAGGATAATCAATTGAATCGTCATTTCAATTTCTCTGAAAAAAAACTGTTTCAGATTTTTCATTTTTTAGGGTTGTCCACCAAGCAGAAAAATCAAATTGCGGGCGGAAAAACCATAAAATCGGATGAGTTGTATTTTCATCCGGAGCATGCGCACCAATCATATTTCGCAGGCGGTTGCAAGCCATATACCCGTTGGTGGTGGCTGGCTGGCCCATTCACAAAGCAAGATATTGAATATCAGCTTGAATGGCTGAAGAAAAGTGGTTTTGGTGGTGTTGAAATCGCTTGGATTTTACCACTTTGGAATGATCTTGACGAATATACGCCTGAAATTGAATGGCTGGGAAAAGAATGGATAGAGCTTACTCGTTTTACAAAAGAGTATGCAGATTCAATTGGTTTAGGTTGTGATTTTACTTTTGGTAGTTGCTGGCCATTTGGCGGAAATCATGTGAAACGAAAGGATGCGTCGCAGACATTCTCGGGTGTTTCAAAACGCAGGCTTGACAGTTCTTGGGAATCGATGGACAACCTCCCTTATGTTGTCAATCATTTGAGTCAGAAGGCTCTCAGAAATTATGCTTTGCGGCTGATTGATGCATTTGCACCAGCTCTCGCAGGTAATAGCTCTGCGCTGTTTTGCGACTCTCTTGAGCTTGATACTTCAGGCATCTGGAGTGCGGAATTATGGGACGAATTTGCTGCCGAATATGGCTATCGACTCGAAGATCTGGTTGACAAATTCGAACAGTTCCCGGGAGCTCAGTATGATTACTGGAAATTAATTTCAAAAGTCATGTTGCGTGAGTTTTTTCACTCTTTCACGGATATCTGTCATCGAGCTGGGGCTCAATCAAGAGTGCAATGCCACGGTGCACCCGTGGACCTGCTTGCCGCGTATGCCTCGGTTGATGTACCGGAATCAGAGGCATTGCTATTTCCCATTGAATTTTCACGGATAGCCGCTTCGGCTGCTGCTCTTTCTGGCAAACCGGTCGTTACTTGTGAAACTTTCACATGTATTTATGGATTCGTGCACCGTGGTGATTCTACCCCCTTAAAATATTGGAAAAAAGAATCGGTTCGAGACCTAAAGCTTTTGGCTGACAGCCTTTTTGCTCAGGGTGTGAATCAAATCATCTGGCATGGAATGCCATTTAACGGCCCTCATGGCAAAAATGAATTCTATGCGTCAGTTCATGTCGGCCCTGATGCCAGTTTTGCTCAAGATTTGCCAAGTTTTAATCAGTATCTGGAACATATTTCCGGTATTTTGCGATCAGGCAAACCATTCTCAGATATGGCCATTTACATGCCGATAGAAGATGCAAGATTGCTCGGACAGATTCCACTGGAGAAACGTACTCCGGCCTATCGATATTACTGGGAAATGAGGCATATTCGTGTGCCGGATGAAATCGTGGGTTATGCGCCTTTATGGATTTCAAACGAGTTTCTTTCAAATGCAACCATTCATGAAAACCGGCTGATTGTTGGTGATTGCTCATTTGCATTATTATACATTGATTGTAAATATCTTGATCAGGACACGCTGAGATCAATTCTCAATCTTGCTCGTCAGGGGCTCCCTGTCATTTGCAAGCAGGAGTTTTCCCATCCGGGTCATCAAACTGCTTCTCATTACATTGAAATGAAAAACGAATTATTAAGCTTGAAAAATGTCTCATCAACTGTCGATGAGATTTTCTATAAACCTTTTGTCTCTGGTCATGATATCCCGTGGTTCTGGTGTAGAAAGACATCAGGACACATGATCTTTTTCTTCGCGCATCCTGCAACTAAAACTATCAAATATCCGATGCAGCATGACTTTCATTTAGATCAAACAGAAAGGCGAATCATTGACATTAAAATGGATGAAATTGAAAAAACTGTTGAGTTGATTTTCAAACCCTATCATTCGCTTATGCTACGAATTGATCGAAGAACCAATGAAATAGAATGGATTCAATTGCCAAATCCGTATAAATAAATCCTGAAAATGAAATATATGTAAGTGAAATCAATGAATTCTGAGGAGCCGCCTTCATCTCATTGCAATTTGTATTAAACTCAGTATCCGATAACAGGAAATGAATTGAAATTGCAACATGCCGACAAATTGAATTCCGTTCGTTGCACGCTATCTACTACAGAATGAGACTGTTTCAACTGTAACTTTTCGTATCAAATTATTGTAATATGATCATTGTAGCTGTCGTCAAAATAGGGATCATAACGGAAACCATCGCAATATCCCAATACGATTCGCGGTGCGTCTGGCCACAGATCAGCAGCAGGGTAATTACAGCTCCATTATGCGGCAACGTGTCGAGCCCACCGCATGAAAGTGAGGCCACCCTGTGCATCACGCCCGGATCAATTCCCGCCGCCAGACCCTTTTCAAAATACGTTTTACCCAAAGCTTCAAGGGCGATACTCAGCCCGCCCGAAGCCGAACCTGTGATTCCTGCTAGCACATTCACACTAATTGCTTCTGAAATAAGCGGTCGTGAGGGAGCGATGCCGGTCATCCAGTCACGAATCGTGCCAAAGCCCGCCAATGCGGCAATCGTAGAACCGTATCCGAATTCAGAAGCCGCATTAAAAACAGGCATCAGAGAACTGTTGGCCCCATGCGTAATCATGTTTTTTATTCGGTTGCCCTGCCGGAAATGCAATATGAAAAGGCAGAATATCGCACCAGTCATAGCCAGAATTGTAGCCCAGACGCCTTGCACCTTCTTTAATTCTGTCGAGCCAAACTTTGGTTGGGCCAGATAATCCGCCTTCCAATCAGGCACTACATACTGCGAAAAAATAAAGTTGAAAATCACCATGCAGAAAAGAGGCATTAATGCAATTGCCAGCGATGGCAGAACCGCTTGATCTTCAATCTCATTTTTCGCCTTGATTGCATTCTGCATCTTTTCCCCAAATCCTTCACCTCTGGCTTGAGCTTGCCTGACTCGATAGGAAAGCCAGACCATTCCCAGCGTAAACATCATCGCCGATGCGGCCAGCCCCATTACCGGCGCGGCAAATGAGTTAGTCTTGAAAAACGGCATCGGAATCAGATTCTGAATCTGAACCGAGCCGGGCATGGCCGTCATTGTATAGGTGAACGAACCCAGGGCAATGGCCCCCGGAATCAGCCTCTGCGGTAGATTCGCCTGCCTGAAAAGACCAACAGCCATCGGATAGACGGTAAAGACTACAACGAACAGTGAGACTCCGCCGTATGTCAGAAGCGAACAGGTCAGCACCAGTGCCAGCACGGCCCTCTGCGGCCCGACGCATCGCAAGATGGAATTAACAATCGTCGCAGCACTGCCAGTCTCTTCCATCATCTTGCCGAAAATAGAGCCGAGCAGAAAAAGCGGGAAATACCGCTCAATAAACGATCCCAGACTCACCAGAAAAATCTGTGTATAGCTGGCAAGAACAGGCAATTCGCCATCAACGGCAACTGCCAGCAGGGCACATGCCGGGGCAATCATCAGAACACAATGATTGCGATATGCCAGCAGCATCAGCAGAAACAGCGATGCGATAATCCCCGCCACGCCTGTCATATTAAGATGTTCCGAAATCGTCTCGAATCACTCAGCTTCTGGCAAATGTCGATTCACGAGTTGGCTGATAACTGATCGCCAGGTGCGGTGTCTCCATCTTTTTCTGGCCACTGCCCAATGACCTGACACCCGCTTCTACAAGACCAGTCGTCAATAGCGTGCGTTCAATGGGATAAGGTGCCTTGCCAGTCAGGAATGTTTCTTCAGCCTTTGACATCAGTGAGGCCGAATAAACCACATTCGGATTTGGCGGTAGATGAAAGAGAGTTGAAATCGGTTCCGCCTGATTTTTCAGCTTTGCGGCAAATGTAAAATCGCCCACCAGTCCATTCATAATCAGCATGGTGGCACGGGTGCCGTCGTTATACTGAAACCGGTAAGCGACCGGGTCTTTGACCCATTGCCGCATCTGGGCCGTGGTCGGAAAGCGGTCGCTGAAAGTATCAGGCTGGGCCAGTGTGTGGCTGCGACAGAGACAGCTTTCAAAGAGTTGCGGGCTGAATCCGCCGGCATCCCAACTTCCCTTTTCCATCGCCTGCCAGACGGCATCCCCACGCATGGCCTGCATGCTGGCCACACCGGTTTCGCCGCCTTTTCGCCGCTCGGCCATGCACTGAATCACCTCAAGGGCGTGAAAATCGTAACTGTCAATCCCGCCAATGGCTACGCACATCAGCTCATCCACTTCAGCACCCATCGGCATTTCAATGGCTGGCATGCGCCAGGTGACGGGCAGCGATGAACCCGCGCAAAAGCCGAAATTCAGCTCTTTTGAGATTTTTACCATCTCAACGGCCCAATCCCACTTCCACGAAAGGTGCTTATCGTTAAAGACAGGCGCAGTGCGGCCATCCTTACGATAGACATCTGTCACCTGTTTGAAAAATTCATAGCGTGGGTATTTTGTCTGTTCAAATTCACTTTTCGGATATTTTCCGTGCTCTCCGATAATTAAAACCGCATCGACTGCCAGCTTGTCGCCGCCAAGCCTCAAAGCTTCAGCCACTGATGGGTAAATCTTGAAACCGAACTCCGCTTCACGCTTGCGGGCCAGATCTTTTTCCGGGAATTGATCGACATAGGCTGAAACCACGTCAAATGGTGGTCGATGCCATTTGCCATTGATCGGATAGCCAACCAGAAATCGCTCGGCCATGTGCCATGCATGCGAATAATAACGCCATTCAGTTGTGATTACTGCCATCTTGCGGCGGGTTGATTGCTCATTCGCTTTCAAATCTGCCTCTGGCAGAAAACCGGCCGCACTTGCAAAAGCCATTGAGCCGAGAAATTCTCTACGATTCTGGATCATATAAACAGCTCCCTGACAGGTGCGCCTGATGTGATCGGAACAGGCCGACCACTGGCATCATTGTAAAAGGTTTCCAGCGGAATTCCCAGTAATTCATAGATTGTGGCCAGCAAATCCTGCGGCGTAACAAGCCTTTCAGCCACCGATCCGCCCCATTTTTCACTGGCCCCCACTATGCGGCCGCCGGCAATTCCGCCACCTGCCAGAAGCACGCTGAAGCAATCTGCCCAGTGGTCCCGGCCCGCATTGCCATTCATCCGCGGTGTTCGCCCGAATTCGCCCACACAGTAAACAATCACGTCTTCAAGCATGCCCCGTTCATGCAAATCTTCCACCAACGCTGCAATCGCCTGATCCAGTGGTGGCAAATGTGTTTCAAGCTCCTTGGAAATATCGTTATGATGATCCCAGTTACCGGTATTGATATTCACACATCGGGCCCCGCCTTCCACCAGCCGACGTGCCAGCAGGGCACTTTGGCCGTAACGGTGCCGGCCATATCGGTCTCGCAGGCCAGGCCGCTCGCTGCTCATGTCAAAAGCGGCTCTCATACGGTCGCCCGCCACCATTTCAAGTGCCTGTGCCTTGAATGTTTCCATGCCGTCCATCACCGAAGCATCGTAAATATCACGCCTGAGCTGATCAAACTTGTTGACAAGTGTCCGTCGTGACTCCACACTTTTCACCGAAAGACCGCCCGGCAGTGAGAGGTTCGAGACTTTGAAATCAGCGGCCGAAGGGTCGCCGCCCACTTCAAACGGGTTGAACGCCTTGCCCAGATAAACCGCGCCCTGATAACCAAAAGCCTCAGACTTAGGGATTGTGATGTAGGGCGGCATGGGCGGCTCAATGGACCCGAGCGAACGGGCAATGACAGAGCCCAACGATGGTTTCTGAGGGGCGTTGCGTGCCAGAGTCGGCCCGAAGTGCCCCGTCAGCATCCAGTGTGCGGAAGGGGCGTGAATACCATTTTCATGATGGACTGATCTGACGATCGACAAGTGATTCATAAGCCGGGCCTGATGCGGCAATCGCTCGCCCAGAACTACCCCCGGCAATCGTGTGGAAATTGGCTGATACATGCCCCGATATTCGGCCGGGGCTTCGGGCTTCAAATCCCACGTGTCCTGCTGGCTGATGCCGCCATCGGTCCAGAAAACAATGATCGACTTGCCACTGCGAGGTTTTTTTTCATCGGCGGCACGGGCATCGGCTCGCAGCAGATCGGCCAGCGAAAGGCCCAGCATCGGCACACCAAGCTGAAGCAGATGTCGTCGGGAAATACCGGCACAGCTTCGTGATGGATATTCATTAAGTGCAAGCATGGCGATTCCTTAATGATTAAAGAGAAACTCGTTGGTGGCCAGCAGCGACCAGAGCAGCGATCGAACGGCCTCGGCCCGTTCAGGCTGTTGATCAAGAAATGATTTGGCTGCCTTTTTCTCGGCCGGTGAAGGTGGCCGGGAGAGGAGTTTTTTAAAGACTATTTCGGCGATTTGATCATTATCATGGCCGTCGCGGGCTAACTGGGCAGCGAATCCATCAGGCGAAGCGAGTTTTCGCTGGATTTCGGCAGAATTAACCAGTTCAAGGGCTTGGTGCAGGGCAGGTGCGTCCACCCGTTCGCATTCGCACGCAGTCAGCCGGGCCGGTCGGCCAAAAACGTCAAGAAATGGTGCAGCTACGTTTTCATCGGGTAGGTCAATGGCCCGCGTGCCGGGCGGCATACCGGGAAATTGAGTCGGTACCTCAAGCACCTGACTGATGGCGTCCAGCAGAGGCTCTGCTGGTATCCTCCTGCTGTAAAACCGTGAATAAGATTGTTGGTCACTCTGATTTTCACCATCTGGAACACTGCTCAGCTGATAGGCATAGCTCCGTGTAATTTGTCGAATTAAATGCTTGACATCAAAGCCATGCCGCACAAAATCGTCGGCCAGCGCGTCGAGCAAAGCCGGATTACTGGGCGGATTGGTGCTACGGGCATCGTCCAGCGGATGAACCACCCCCCGGCCCAGAAAATGAGCCCAGAGACGATTCACGATAGTCCTTGAAAAATAAGGATTTTCAGGTCGCCCCATCCATCGTGCCAGGCTTTGCCGCGGGTCATCAAGTGGGCCGATGGCAAAAGCCGGATCGCCAAGCGGCCGTGGTGGCAGCACTTCGCCCGTGCGGGGATGAATCACTTTACCAGTTGGAGCCAGGAAAATCATTTCGTCAGTGGGTACCTCGGCATCGGCAAAACCACCTTTCCGGCCAACCCTTGAAAATACAGCCGCCAGCCCATAATAATCGGCCTGGCTCCAGTTCTCCGTTGGGTGGTGGTGACATTGGGCACATTGGATGCGAACACCTAGAAAAGCCTGGGCGACCGATTCAACATACTCCGGCGACTTGCGCACGGTTCGATACCAGACCGCCGGCGGGTTTTCAGCCTGACTGCCACTTGCTGTCAAGATCTCAGCTACAAACTGGTTGTATGGTTTATTGGCGGCAATTGAGTCGCGAATCCAGCCAGCAAATAAAGTGGTTCCCGCCCTCTGACGACTCGTAGAATAGCCAGCCCCTCGATTTTGTAGAATATCCGCCCACTTCAGGGCAAAATAACTCGCATATTCCGGCCGATCCAGCAGCCTGTCGATCAGCCTGGTCCGTTTGTCAGGGTCTTTATTCTGAACAAAGGCCTTTGCTTCTGCCGGTGTCGGTAATGTGCCGCAGATGTCAAGCGTCGCACGGCGCAGGAAAGTCAGGTCGTCTGTGACTTTTGAAGGAACAATACCAAGTTTTCGCCACTGCTGGATCAACGGCCGATCGGCTACCGAACCGCCCGCCTGCGACTCGATTTCATCCAGAATCCGACCCACTTCCTTTGTTCGTTCCGCCTCCTGTACAAATGGCACCACTGCCCGAAATGTCGCAATTTTCTCGCCAAATCTAACCATTACTGCCACCAGGCCGGGCTGATCCCCTGCCTGCACCACGCCCTGGGTGTCCACAGAAGCAATGCCGGGCTCGTTCGACTGATAAATTGACTGTCGTGTCACATCCCGACGGCGGCCATCTGAAAACGCTGCGATGACTTTTAATCCCAGTTTCTCTTTGAATTGCAGAATCGATTCGGACTGATCAAGTCTAATGCTTGTAATCGTCGGATCATTTGATTCCGGGCCTATCGCCCCCTGCTGCTGCCATCTAACAAGTGTCCGATAGTCTTCGCCTGATTCGTCCATCACCCGGCCGCCGCCGTGCGGCAGTCGCGCCGTGGCTTTGAGGAGTATCAGACTCTTTTCTGGGTTTGATGGAAATAAACGTCGGCCACGGGCATCTCCCATCAACGATTCATAGTCAAATTCTGGCTCAAAACCCAACAGCGACAGTCGGAAGCCATTCTGCCCTGAAGCCTTGCCGTGGCAGCCGCCACCATTGCAGCCAAGGCGTGTGAGAATGGGCACAATATCCGTAGAGAAATAGAGACGATCACTACGCTGATCGGCAGTTTGAGCCAACGCCGGATTGATCATGCCTAGAATTGGAATAATTGCAAGGTTGAAGATGATTTGAGTAAGTCGGGAGCCGGGCCGCAATTGCGGCTTCCGCCTGGAGTGATTCATTTCTCCCGGGAAATGTGATTTCATTTCACAATCTCCAGATCAAGAAAAAAGCCACCTTGATAAATCGCCTGGTCTTCCACTACGCCAATTGTCAGAAGCCGCAGGAATGTAACTCGCCCCAGCGGGGCATCGTCGTTAATCACCACCTGAAGCGAACCTTTATCTGTTTGACCGACGAATGTCTCGCCCCGACCGCGAATGCCTGTCACATCCGTCACTTTTCCTGGCATGGCCAGTTCGGTATGCATTTTGCCGATGAATCCGTTGCGGCGGATTGATTGATACGGTATTTGAATGGTCTCGCCCCGCCGGGCTTGTTTCACCGTGAATGGATCGGCTTTTACCAGAAAGGCGGCGGGCTGAATATCTATGGTAATCGGGTTGCTCAGTATTGAAAATGGCGTCGTCGATTTTGAATCGGCGTTTTTCGTGGTGCCCTCTGCCTGAATCAGAAAACTGTAGTGCCCCAGCAGCAGATTGGGCGGAAGATAGAAACTCAGAAAACCTCGTTTTTCTCCGGCTGGAACGATTGAAATGGGATCGCCAATCGATTCGGGAAGCCCAATGGCCCTCAGCTTCACTACCGAGGCCAGTTGTAAATTACC
>JBILGL010000067.1:0-12513 GCA_044351075.1 Isosphaeraceae bacterium
TTCTGAAGCTATATCGCACGATGCAGGTGATCCGGCAAACGGAAGAAGAGCTTGCCCGCTGCCACCAGCGTGGCCTGGTTCTGGGCGCATGTCATACGTATGTCGGTCAGGAAGCGATCGCCAGTGGTGTCGCTGCCCATCTGACAGACAAGGATGTTGTTTTCAGCACCCATCGTGGCCATGGCCATGCGCTGGCGAAAGGCATGCCGCCGGGCGAGCTCATGGCCGAGCTTTTTGGCCGATCAACCGGTTGTTCTCAGGGCCGCGGCGGGAGTATGCACCTATTTTCGCCAGAAATTGGCATGATGGGCACTTCAGGGATCGTCGGGCCCTGCATCCTACAGGCGTGCGGCGGTGGCTACAGCTCAAAAATCCTGAAAAATGGGACTGTTGCTGTCGCCTTCTTCGGCGATGGTGCTGTGAATAACGGGGCTTTTCACGAAGGCTTGAACATGGCTTCCATCTGGAAGCTGCCGGTGCTTTTCATCTGTGAGAATAATCAGTTTGCCACTGAAGTGCCTTTTGCTTACGCCAGTGGCAGCCAGAGTGTCGGTAATCGAGGCGCAGCCTACGGCATGGCGGGCTTCACCGTTGACGGCAACGATGTGCTGGAAGTCTGGCGCACAGCAGGTGAAGCTGTCAAGCGAGCCCGGGCAGGGGAAGGGCCGACACTCATCGAATGTAAGACATATCGCACCAGGGCACATGCCGAAGGCATGGGTGATTTTACTTACAGAACGCGTGAGGATGTGGAAAACTGGAAAAAACGGTGCCCGATCCTCAAATTACGTATGTCAGTTCAGCTTGATTCTGGATTCGACGCGATTGATGCGGAAGTCGCCCGCGACGTCCAACAGGGCCGTGAATTTGCCGAGAAGAGCCCTGTGCCCGAGCCCGATTCGGCCGTCCGGCATGTTTATTCGGCGCAAAATCGAACCGTTCAAGAGCCTTTCAATCAAACAAATGCACGTCAAATTACCTTCAGCCAGGCCACTCTTGAAGCTCTTTCTGAAGAGATGGCCGCAAATCCGGCCATTTGGGTGATGGGCGAGGGAATCGGCAAGCGAGGCGGCAATTTTGTTACGACCAAGGGGCTTTACGACATTCATGGCCCGGAAAGGCTTTGCGACACACCGATTTGCGAGCGTGGTTTTGTGGGTCTGGCCTGTGGTGCGGGCATGACCGGCACCCGGCCTGTCATTGACTTCATGTTTGCTGATTTTGTGCTCGATAGCGTTGGCGAAATAGTGAATCAGATTGCCAAAATGCAGTATATGTCGAGCGGTCGCCTGAAGATGCCGGTACTGTTGCGAGGCTGCATCGGCATAGGCCATTCGGCGGCCACACATCATTCCGGCAGCTATTACGCCCTTTATGGGCAGGTGCCGGGCCTGCGTGTTGTGGTGCCATCATCGCCGGCGGACGCCAAGGGGCTCTTGAAGCATGCCCTGCGATGCGACGACCCTGTGATGTTTCTGGAACATCGTGAGATATTACAGGCCAAAGGGCCAGTGCCAGAAGGCGATTATGAAATTCCGTTTGGCGTTGGCCGAAAGGTGCGGGAAGGTAAGCATGTGACAGTTGTCGCCCTAGCACGGATGGTTCATCTTGCTGCATCGGTTGCAGATGAGCTGGAAAAGGATGGCATTTCTGTTGAAATTATTGATCCACGCACGGTATCGCCGCTGGATACAGACATTATTTTGAATTCGGTGGCGAAAACAGGCCGACTGCTGGTGGTGGACGAGCCGCCCGCCCAATACGGATTCTCAGCTGAAATTGCCGCCAGAGTTGCCGATGCCGGTTTCAACGATCTGGATGCTCCCATTCGCCGACTGACAGGTGCTTTTTGTCCGACGCCCTATAGCCCATCGCTCGAGTCGGCTGTCGTGCCTTCCGCTGAACAGATTTCCAAAGCGATACGAGATTTGATTCAGGAATAATTTTCAAGGTAGAAAATGCAATTGGAAAAGGCGTCTGACAAACATGTATGAAATTCAAATACCCCGGCTGGGTTGGTCGATGGAGCAGGGGACATTTCTCCGCTGGCTCAAGAAAAATGGTGATCTGGTAAAAAAAGGCGAGCCGCTTTTTGAGCTCGAAGGCGATAAAAATGTGCAGGAAATTGAGGCGGTTGAAGAGGGAATATTGAAAATTCCAGCCGGCTCTCCATTGCCCGGAGCCACGGTTGATGTCGGCACGCTGCTTGGCTATCTCATCAACGAAAATGAATCGGTTCCGGAAATTCAATCGCAATCGTCTGATACCACCTTGGCGGAAAAGAAAATAGCCAGTGCAGGGCCGGCTGCGCGTCGTATGGCTGCCGAGCATGGAATTGCCATCGATTCAATTGCAGGCACAGGCCGCGGTGGGCTCGTGACAAAAGAGGATGTTTCATCGGCCGCCGCAAGGAAGCTGAATTTGCAATCAGCCGGTGAGTTCGAGGGAATTAGTGATAAAAAGGCTTCCACACCAAGGGCCCGCCGTATTGCCCGAGAAAATGCAATCGATTGGCAACTGCTGAAAGGCACGGGCCGTGGTGGCAGAATTCGCGAGGCTGATGTGCTTCAGGCGATGCAATTTCAGGCGAATCCTACAGGTCTGGCCAGTGAAGGAGCAAAGGCTGGATCGCTTTCGCCTCGACGAAAAGCAATTGCGGCACGGTTGCGGCGAAGCCAGGAATTAACAATTCCCGTGACGCTGCACACGACGGCCGATGTCACTGAACTGGTTGCCCTGCGTCAGAGAATTAAAGTCGCCAGCCTTTCCGCCCCGCCATCATTTACGGATATCATTGCGGCTCTCATTCCGTATGTTTATCGTTCGCATCCGCAATTATCCATGATCTGGAACGGCGATCAGACCGATTTGATCCCAATTCAATATGAAGATATCAGCATAGGTATTGCAGTCGATACATCTCAAGGTCTCCTTGTGCCTGTCATCAGCAGGATTGCCGCCAAAACACTGCTGGAGATTACTGCTGAATCCCGGCGATTGATTGAATTGGCCCGCAGCGGTGGCCTGCCGGGAGAAGCCATGCGGGGCGGCACTTTGACGATCAGTAATCTGGGCAGCTATGGGATCGATTGTTTTACGCCCGTCATTAATTTGCCTGAGATTGCGATTCTTGGCCTGGGCGCAATTCGGCGCGAGCCTGTTTTCATTGATGAGGATCGTGTGGAAGCCAGACAGAGGATGGCATTGAGTCTGACATTTGATCATGCGGCAGTAGATGGTGCCCCGGCAGCGGCTTTTCTACGGGATATTGCCATGGCGATGGCTGACCCGGCGGCTTTTCTGCTGAATTCCCGCAAATGAGTTGGATTGAGAGAGGAGATAACGATGCTGGTTGACATTCATACAAATCTGATGTGGTATCCGGATCATTATTCCGAAGAGTTTGTGAAATTCTCGTGGGAGGCGAAAAAGGCCAAGATGAGGCTGACGGCCGATGTTCACTGTGATGTGGACGACGAGAGCTGGAAGCATAATTTTGACTGTCGTCCGGAACAGCTGCTGGCTGCAACCAAAGCCTGTGACAAAGTGATTGTGTTTGCCATCCAGGCACCTTTTACCGGCATATATGGCTCGCAGGAGGCTGTTGCCGAGTTTGCGCAGCAGCACTCAGATCGTTTTATTCCCTGGTGTTCGGTTGATCCGAACGACCCCGGCTGTGTCGAACAGCTGGAATATTATGTGACGCGAATGGGTTTTCAGGGTTTGAAACTCGGTCCAATTTATCAGAACTTTGACCCATCGGATCCGAAACATCTGCCGCTGTTCAAAAAAGCTGAAAAACTTGGAATACCGATCAACTGGCATCAGGGTACGTCGTTTGTCAGGCAGGGGCCGCTCAAATACAGTAATCCAATTTTACTGGAAGATATTGCAATTGCCTGCCCCGACCTGAAAATGATGATTTCGCATTTAGGACATCCGTGGGAGACTGACTGCATCGTTCTGATTCGCAAGCACCCGAACCTGTTTGCTGACACCAGCGCGCTACACTATCGACCCTGGCGGCATTATCAGGCCTTTATGACAGCCCTTGAATATGGCGTCGAGCATAAGCTGATCTTCGGTTCTGACTTCCCTTCGGCCACTCCCGAACAGGCGATTGCCGGGCTCTGGAAAGTCAATGATATCGTAGAAGGAACAAAATTCCCGACCTTCCCGAAGGAAGCCATTCACCGGATTATCTACGATAACTGGCGGAGCCTGATTTCTCTTTGAATTTCAATCGATAATCGTAAGATTGTCACAGGATTCGATGTCTGGAGTATGTGAGAAACAATGAAACGTCTTTCGATTGGTCAATTGCATTATGAATTCAGCCGGCATGTTGAACCACGGCTGCGAATTGAGCCTGGCGAAACGCTGGTGATAGAGTCGGAAGATGCACTCTCAGGGCAGATTCGCACGAACGACGATCGTCGTGATAAGGTGAAGATGCCTTTCAGCAATCCGATGACGGGCCCGGTTGCGATTAGTGGGGCCCAGCCGGGCGATGCGATTGCCGTCACGATTCATGAAATCAAGCCGAATCCGCCGCAGTGTGCCACGCGCACGGCCGACCCCAAAATGCTTTGTGAGTGGCTGGGAAATGATTGCCCGCATGGAACACATGTCAGCCCGATTCGTGATGGGCTTATTCATTGGTCTGAGAACGTCAAAATTCCTTATGCACCGATGATTGGCTGCCTCGGCACAGCACCTGACTGGGGCAGCCCAACCACAGGGCCGGCGGGGCCGCATGGGGGGAATCTGGACTTGGTGGAAGTGGCGCCGGGAAGCACGATTTTCCTGCCTGTTTTTGTGAAGGACGCTCTTTTTTATATGGGCGACCTGCATGCGGCCATGGGTCACGGCGAACTTTCGGCAACGGGCCTGGAGATGGCCGGTGAGACAACTGTCACGATCGGGCTTGTGAAGGATAAGAAACTGGCATGGCCGAGAGTCGAGACTGCAACCGAAATCATGACGATATCAACCGGCACGCCAATGGAGCGTTCCATCGCGCATGCCATGGCTCAGCTTGCACTCTGGATGGAGACCGATTATGGCCTGAATCGCTGGCGGGCTTACGATCTACTGACACACGTCGCACGAATCAGTATCGGCTATTATGGTATTGGTACCGTTGGTGTGAAGATCGATAAGCAATTTCTGGTCGGGCCATAAGGTGAAGGATTGGATAAGAAAAAAAAGAGCCCCGGTCCCGAACTATGACAAATGTCTGTTTGATTCAAGGTTTTTGTCTGCCGATAGCTTCAACCGGGCATTCTTCAAGTGCGGCCAGGCAGGCGGCTTCGTCGGCCGGGTTTTTGGGCTGGGTGAAGACATAGCTTTTACGAGTGGCGTTGTCTCTGGTGAAATTGGCTGGGGCAATTTCGCGGCAGACTTCGCAGTCAATGCACGTTTCATCGACGTAAAACACGCCGCTTACATTCATCGCCAGCTTTTTGGTCGGGTCGGCCATTTTGCATCATCGCCTGTGAAGTCAAAAGGGGGCGTCGTCGCCTGGACGCCACCCCCTTTATTGTATGAAAAAAATTGGCAACTGTCTGTCAGACGACTTTGGAATCGATCCATGTCATCAGGGCACGCAGACGCTTGCCGACTTCTTCGATCACATGGCCACGCTCGCGGCGGCGGGTTGCCTTGAAAGCGGCCTGATTTGCCTTGTTTTCCAGAATCCACTCGCGGGCAAACTGGCCCGACTGAATTTCGCCAAGAATCTTGCGCATTTCAGCGCGGGTGTTTTCGTTAATGATCCGTGGGCCACGGGTGTAATCGCCATACTCGGCTGTGTTTGAGATCGAGTATCGCATGTAGTTCAGGCCGCCCTGATACATCAGGTCAACAATCAGCTTGAGCTCGTGCATGCACTCAAAATAGGCTGATTCTGGCTGATAGCCAGCTTCCACCAGCGTTTCAAAGCCCATCTTTACCAATGCGCTCACGCCGCCGCAAAGCACAACCTGCTCGCCAAAGAGGTCGGTTTCGGTTTCTTCGGCAAATGTCGTGCGCAGCACACCGCCGCGGGTGCCGCCCACACCCTTAGCATAAGCCAGGGCGAGTGATTCACCGGCCGGGGTGCAGTGGCCTTCGAGCGTAGCGATCAGGCAGGGCACGCCGCCACCCTTGACGTATTCGGAACGAACCAGGTGGCCAGGGCCTTTGGGGGCGACCAGAGCGACATCCACACCCTTGGGCGGGACAATCTGGCTGAAGTGGATGTTAAAGCCGTGGGAGCAAAGAAGGAGATTGCCAGGCTGAAGATTTGGCAGAATGTCGCTGCGGTAAATGTCGCCCTGAACTTCGTCGGGCAGAAGAATATTCACCAGATCGCCGGCTTTGGCGGCCTCGGCGGCGGAAACGGGCTTAAAGCCGTGGCTGATGGCGAGGTCGTAGTTGGGTGAGCCTGGACGCTGGCCGATGATCACATTACAGCCAGAATCTTTCAGATTCTGGGCTTGGGCGTGGCCCTGGCTACCATAGCCGATGATGGCGATTGTCTTGTTCTTTAGCAGGCCAAGATCGGCGTCCTGGTCGTAGTAAATCTGTGCCGGCATGTCGCTTGCGTCCTTCAGTCTGGGGTCGAGTCCGCCTTTTTTCGATGCTTGCCCTTTTTCGTCGCAAGGCAGATGATCCCGACTTCGCCGGCGGTCAGGCAAAGTCAGAACTTTATTTACATGGTTTTGAAAGATTCGTTCAGCAAATGAGCCTGGTTGGCTGAGATTGGTGGATCAAAGGCTGGAGTGGCCTACGACCTGCGGCTGGTCGGATGTCAAAGATTCGTCAGCGGGTTCCAGCGTATCAGGCTTTGAGCCGCGGATCAGAGCAATCCGGCCCGTGCGGGCCATTTCCAGAATGCCGAAGGAAGAAATGGCTTCAATGAATGCCTGAATTTTCTTCTCCTGGCCAGCCAGTTCGACCATCAGCTCCTGGGGTGTTACGTCCACCACCTTGCCGCGGAAAATATTGATCAGGCTCAGCACATCCTGCCGTGTTGAGGCATTGGCACGTACACGCAGCAGAAGGAGGTCTCGTTCGACGTAATCATACTGCGAAACGTCCTGAACGCTGACGACCGTGATAATTTTCTCAAGCTGCTTGCGGACCTGTTCAAGTGTCTTGTCGTCGCCCTTGACAACGACCGTAATTCTTGACATCGTCTCGGTTTCGGTTGGGCCTACCGCCAAGCTTTCAATATTGAAGCCGCGAGAGGCAAACATACCGGAAACCTGGGCCAGAACACCAGGCTGATTCTGAACGAGAGCCGAAAGCACATGACGCATGGAGACGATATTCCCCTCGAAGCCAGATCGCCAACCCCGACATTTTCAGCGGCTGGTCGATATTAAGGTCACATAGTTTAGTTTTGATTGAACTGAAATTTCAAGAGCACGCCATCGATTTGGATGGAAAAAAATGGCCAGTTGAATCATGTTATGTCAATTAAACAGCAATTCCGGAACGATTTTGCCAGCAACTTTTGGAACTGATTTGGCCCTTTTTTTATCTCTTCATATTGAGATTCAAGAATGGCAATGTTACAAATTTTGTTGAATAACCTGCCTGGCATCTGTCTTATTGCACGAGCGACAAATCTATGAAGAGCTTAAACCGAATCGTTACGTCATTTCTAATTACTGCTTTTTCATGGAGCTTAGCGGGTGCCCATGCCTCTGAGCCGCTGACACTGATTGATTCCACAAAAGATGCGGAAAAAGCACGCCAGCCGCAGGTCGCCATCGACTCAGTGGGCAATATTTTCATCGCCTTTGGTCAGGGCAATACGATCAAATGCGCTGTTTCGAAGGATCAGGGGAAAAATTTTCAAACCACGACCGTTGGGTCCGGAGGAGTACTTTCACTAGGCATGCGCCGGGGGCCGCGGATTGTAGCCACAGGAAATTCAGTCGTAATCACCGCAGTTGCTGGCGAACTGGGGAAAGGCAAAGATGGTGATATTCTCGCCTGGCGATCAATCGATGGCGGGCAATCATGGAGTGGGCCGCTGAAAGTCAACAGCGTTCGGGGTTCGGCCCGTGAGGGTCTGCATGGTATGGCCGCTGCGACGGATGGACGCATCTTTTGCTCTTGGCTTGATTTAAGATCAGGTAAGATGGAGATTTATGGTGCATATTCAAGCGATGGCGGCCAATCATGGAACACCGATGCCCTGATTTACCGTTCACCTGATGGTCCGGTTTGCACCTGTTGTCATCCTTCTGTTGCATTCTCTCCAGAAGGAACGCTTTACGTTATGTGGCGAAACCAGATCGGTGGTAATCGCGACATGTATTTTGCACGTTCGGCAGATGGTGGCCAGTCATTCACCAAAGCTCGAAAGCTTGGCAAAGATTATTGGGCGATTAACGCCTGCCCGATGGATGGCGGGGCAATTGCCGCAACTGGCCATGACCAGATTCAAACAATCTGGATGAGGGCAGGGGGCATCTTCACAGCCACGCCTGAAGCAACCGAAAAGCCGCTGGGCCGCGGCGTTCAGGGCTGGAATACGCCGGCATCGAATGGAGTTTATAACATTTGGCTGGAAAAGCGCCCTGGCCGATTGATGCTTCTCAAACCCGGAAAAAGCAAGGCTGAGATAATAGCTGAGGAAGCCAATGACCCGGTGATCGCCTCAGCCGGCGGTAAACTGAACTTTGTTGTGGCTGCATGGGAAGCGAAAACCGGTAAGGAAGGCATCCTTCAGTGCCGGATTATCAAGCCGAATGATACAAAATAATCAAATAAAAAGCCCGGCTTTTGGCCGGGCTTGATTCGACTTATCGCAATGCATTGCCATTAATTACATGGACCGATCAACAGCTTCAGCAATCCGGCGGCAGTCTTTTACGAGCTGATCAAATACAGCCGGTGTAATGGTTTGCGAGCCGTCGGACATTGCCTTCTTGGGGTCGGCATGCACTTCCAGAATCAGGCCATCGGCCCCTGCGGCGATTGATGCCTTCGACATAGCAGGCACCAGCGATGCCTTGCCTGTGCCGTGTGAGGGGTCAACAATTACCGGTAAGTGCGTTTTCTGCTTGAGGTAAGGCACTGTGGTCAGAGGCAGCGTGAAGCGAGTGTGCTCTTCAAATGTGCGAATGCCACGCTCGCAGAGAATCACGTTCGGATTTCCACGGTCCAGAATGTATTCGGCGGCCAGTAGAAATTCGTCCATCGTGGAGCTCATGCCACGCTTGAGCAGTGCAGGCTTGCCACATTCACCCACGGCTTGCAGAAGCTGATAATTCTGCATGTTACGTGCACCGATCTGGAGCACATCAGCATATTCGGCAACCATCGGAACATGCTCTGGTGCCATCACTTCCGTCACAATAGCCAAACCAGTGGCATCACGGGCCTCAGCCAGCATTTTGAGTCCTTCGAGCTTATGCCCCTGAAAGCTGTAAGGGCTGGTTCGGGGCTTGAAAGCACCGCCTCTCAGGGCATGGGCGCCCAGACCTTTCAGCGTCTGAGCGATGGCGACAATCTGGTCGCGACTTTCCACAGAGCAGGGCCCGGCGATCATGGCAATATTCTTGCCACCGATGGAGAGGCCAAGGGTGGTCACGACCGTTGGTTCGCTGCGAAGTTCGCGGCTGGCTCGTTTGTATGGATCCATGATTGGCAGCACTTTCTCAACGCCCGGCATCGGCTCGAGCGCTTCAACAAGCCCTGGGCGTTCTTCTCCGATAGCAGCAACGACAGTCTGGTGGGTACCGCGGATCACCTGCGGCGAAAGCCCCAGTTCTTTGACCTGGGCCACAACTCGCTCGATAAGTTCATCCCCGGATTCGCTTTGCATCACCACGATCATGGCCGCTGTCGCTCCAATTATTTGCAAATTCGTCAGACAAAATCAGGGTGGCCCATTTCAAATGAAAAAGACCACCCTTTGAAGAATTGTGGCCGCCCGACGGGCAACCCGTCAGTCGCCTTTAAGACGACCACCTCTGGTCTTCGGTTAACACGCGATCACCTCCTTTACTGTTCAGCCTTCTCTTTTCCACGGGAGTCCAGCCTCGGGTGGGTCAAGAGTCCAGTCCGTCGCGTTACGTTGTTACGCGACCCAAACCTGACTCGGAGGAGTAATCCTCATCAGGCTATAATCAGTATAGCCGCTCGATGCCCCTTGTTCAACAAGACCAGCTTCCTTGATGAACGAAGAGATTTGACAGCCGAAATCAAAGATCCGTTTCAAAGGTATTCCTGACGGAATTTAAATATAAGACATCGCCCGTTCAATACAGTTCATGTAATCCTCCATATGAGTCAGGAACCCGAGATGCCCAGCACCGCGAATTACGCGCATGTCGCTCTCTGGCAAGGCATTCGCCACCTTCTCCTGACAGGCCGGCGGAACGACGACATCGCAGCTTCCGGTGAGTAATGTTGTGGGAACAAAAACGTCCTCGAGTGAATCTTGGAGATCAAAGTCCATCAACCAATCCAGTCGACGTGCCATCAACGCCTGATCCGTCTTCCAGATGCAGTCCACCACGAAAGACTCAATGGCTGAATCGCGAACGCCTTCACCCAACAAAATGCGAAAGAACTGGTTCAGGAAAGCACTGTCTGAACAAAGTGGCACGCGAGTCAGCACCTTGTGCACAAGCCTTGAAGCCCAGGCATGTTGCAATCGGCCCGGGGTGCCGCTCAAAATTAAATGTCTGAACTTCGAAGGCTGATGACGGGCCAGATCAAGCGCCACACAACCGCCGTAAGAAATACCAAAAACGGTGATCGAATCGTGCGGCAGGCTTTCAATCACATCTGCCAGAAGACGAGTCGGATGGTCTTTCAGTCGTAGCGTCTGAATCGATGAGTTTTTGCCTTCACCCGCCCAGTCAAACCAATAAACCTTATACTTCGTCGCGAGTTGGTCGATCATTGGCTCTAACAGCCTCGAGCCACCTGCCATTCCCGGAAGTACGAGCATCGGCTCGCCTTGACCTTTGCTTAGCACTTCGACCATGCCACATCGCGACCAGACGGTCCGACTCCGTTGAGTCAGAAGCCTTTCAGAAGAGGCTGAATGGGCAGATTGGATAATTCCGTTTTCCAATGTGATGCTAGGCATTTTAATCTCATGAAGATTTGGGTGGCAATCGATTCAACTCGGACCTAATCAACTATTTGCATTCGTTGTGCCAGTCAAAAGAAATCACCGGAAAAGCAATGAAACAGGAGTGTCGAAAAAAGTCATTGTGTCTCAACGATGGTTTTCGGGGGTGTCGAAATGAGACTAATGTTTTCAAGTTCGAAGTGTCTGGCTGTTAAAATTAGTATCTAAGGCTATTGAAAATAATATGTTGAGTTTATTTGGAGTCTTGGTGGTTTATTTTGAGTCAATAATTTTTTGGCCGGAAAAACAATGGGTGTCGAAAAATGACTTGTTGACATGCCGGTTGAAGGTTTGGTCAAATGGGGTTAGTGTTTCGACGCTTTTAGACACCAGGTTTTGCTCATGTCGATATCTCCTCAATCCACTGAAGTTGGAGCAGATCAAGCGACTGAACGCATTCGCCAAATTGTCGGCTGGATGATCGGTTCAGCCATGGTCGCTGTGCTGTTTTACTCAATCAGTGTTCTCGCGTTGGTGGCATTATCCGGAGATATTGGTCTTCGATTCGTGCTGGGAACGGTTGTACGTGACCGGATTGCAACTTCTGATTACCAGTGGAGTCCTGCGGTTCCGGAACTTGGCTCGACCGTGACAAAAATTGGTTCCACTCAGATACGCAGCTATCCTGACCTCGTTCAGGCTTTCCGTGAAATCAAAAATGGTCAGCGATTGAGTGTGGGCTGGATAGATCCCTCGGGCCGCTCGCATGAATCGCAAGTGCTTGTAAGGCACAGGCCCTTCTGGGTTTATGCATCATCGATCGTTTGGTTTGTGCAGGAAATCTTCATTTTTGTTGTCGGCGCACGTGTTTTCTGGAAGCGTCCGCGTGATGCTTCTGCCGGTATCTTTTTCCTGATCTGTGTTCTTACCTTTGGTGCCTTCATGGGCGGTTATCACTGGACGGAAATCGTTATCTCCCGGCCTTTGATTCACGTCTTCACCGCCTGTGCGGTATTCCTCCCCTGGGCCAATCTGCACTTCTATCTTGTTTTTCCCGCTGAACTACCCGTCTATACCAAACATCGCCGCTGGCTGCTGCGTCTCATTTACGGCGTGCCTGCCCTTGAATTTCTTCTACTCGCTTTTTGTATCAACTGGGTCAGATATTCCCGATTCCTCTCGCTCGAAGATTCAATGCTGGCGGTTTTTACGCTTCGCTGGGCAGCCTTGGGTTCGGTTATCATTTCGGCTGCGGTGAATGCCCTCTGCGTCTGGTCGCTTTATGCCAGCTTTAAACGAGCGGTCACGAAGAGCCAGAAGGGGCAGATTCAGTGGATTTTTCTCGCCTCAATCCTCTCATTGCCGCTGATCTGTCTGGTGCTTTACCGGGCTATGCAGGATACCAGCGTGCTTGGCCGGGGCGGGGC
>JBILGL010000487.1:0-3815 GCA_044351075.1 Isosphaeraceae bacterium
GATTTTTGCTCGCCTCAATCGACTTCACCAAATTCTCGGCTGATTTTTCGCCCATCCGCTCAAGGCTTGCAACTTCCTCAACCGTCAGGTGATAGAGATCTGCCGGGCTGGCCACCATGCCCTGCTCGACGAGCTGGTCAATCACCTTTTCGCCCAAGCCATCGATCTCCATGCAGGCCCGGCCCGCCCAGTAGGCCAGCCACGTTTTGAGCTGACCTGTGCAGCCCGCCCGCCCTGCCTTGCAGCGCAGGTCAACTTCGCCGGGAATCTGCTCCAACGCCGCGCCACAGACCGGGCAGACTTCCGGACGCCGAATCTCGTGCTCTGCCCCGGTGCGGGCCGATGTATCCACCCGCAAGACCTGCGGAATGATCTCGCCGGCCTTCTGGATGACTACGCGGTCGCCGACGCGAATATCCTTCCGCTCGATTTCATCAAAATTATGAAGGCTGGCCCGCTGCACGGTGGTGCCGGCCAGCAGCACCGGTTCAAGCTCGGCCACTGGCGTGACTTTGCCCGTCTTGCCCACCTGAAAGGTGACGCTCAGCAGCTTCGTGGCTGCCTCTTCCGCCTCATATTTATAGGCAATGGCCCAGCGTGGGGCTTTGGAGGTATAGCCCAGAATTTCACGATGATCAAAGCGATTGACCTTGATCACCAGCCCGTCGATTGGAAAATCAAGCGTCGAACGTCGTTTATCCCACTCGGCTGCATATTCCAGAATCTCGCCAATATTCTTGCAGACCCGCCAATGCGGGCTGATCGGCACACCCCAGCTTTTAAAAAGCTCAAAGGTTCGCGAAAACCGGTCGGGAATGTGATCTTTTTCGACAAAGCCGAGGGTGTGTGCTTCGAAATGCAATCGGCGCTGGGCACACTGGCGGCTATCAAGCAACTTGAGCGAGCCCGCGGTGCTGTTTCGCGGATTGGCCAACGCCACTTCACCTTTCGCCAGCCGAATTTGATTCAGCCGCCCCATTTCGGCGAATGTCATATAAACTTCGCCACGAATTTCAATGCGTGCCGGCGGCTTGTGATGGGCCGCTTTGGCGTCAAGCTCGAGCGGAATATCTCGCACGGTGCGAAGGTTGGCCGTAATGTCATCGCCGGTTTCACCGTCGCCGCGCGAGAGCCCGCGAGTCAGTCGCCCATTTTCATAAAGCAGGTTGGCTGAAACACCATCGACTTTCAATTCAACGGTGAATTCCACCACCTCACCTGCCGGCAGCAGCCGATGCACGCGATCAACCCATTCCTGAATCTCCTGCGGGCTGTAGGTGTTATCAATCGAAAGCATCGGCTGCAGGTGCCGATGGCTGGCAAAGCCTTCCAGCGGTTGGCCGCCGACCCGCTGGCTTGGGCTGTTGGCATCGGCCAGTTGAGGGTGTTTTTTCTCAAGCTCGACGAGCCGGGCCATCAGGGCATCAAATTCGCGGTCGCTGATCACCGGCTGTGCTTCCACATAATAATGCCGGTTATGCGTTTCTATGTCGCGCCGAAGCCGAGCCACTTCCTGCACGATTTCAGCAGGCGTATCGTCTGAGGTATCAAAAAGGTCGCCCTGGCCCGGCTGTTCCATAAGTCACTCCACCGCAAACGGATTGACAATCTTTAGTCAGATTGTATCGCTCAATTGATTTCCGAAATCTGCTCATCAGAAAATCTTGAGCAATAGCCTATCAATTCCACGCGAATTACGCAGCATGAATGTCTGATGAACCTGGTTTTGACTATGACAGCCGGAAGCCACTCTTGTATAACGATTCATTTCATAACATGGAAATTCGACTGGGCGATCTATATGAAGTTGCAATTCTGAATTATCGTCTTATTGAATTTCTGTTATTTGCTGCAATTTGATTTTGTAATACTCAACTCGGTAAACAATAACAAAAAATGAGGGGTATGTGCAACGTTTTAATTTTATTGGATTTGGCACAATAAATTGTTCCTTACGGCAATATTTAAATGTTTCCGATTTGACCGTTCGAATGATTATTTATCTCACAAAGCCACAGAGATGGAGAAATTGAATTTTTGGACCGCATTTTTGTTTTATTAGTGTCTTATTGACTTTGTGAGATAAATAGTGATCAAACTGTGGAAATTACTCAATAGATTAAGGGTTTTATTTGATGAGTCGATCACTCATACCTATGATAATGCAATTTCTAATGAGTTATTCTGACACCTGATACTGCCTTGCAGAATCAATTGAGATTTCAACTCAAACAGACCTCATCCCTGAAACGACGAAATAATTGCGAATATCAATAAACAAGAGCTTTTTCAGCGATAGATAAATGCAATCGTTGGGCCATCGCTTACGCTCTTTGCATTTGGACTTTTGTATCGACGATCTGTTTAAGTTCTATGATTTGTTGCGATTCGAATTTTATTTCAAGAAAATCCAGAGAAAGTTTGGTGGTTTATATGGCCGGAAGCCATTCCTTTAAAGCGAAGGCACCTCCGAAGCGGCAAATAAAAACAGATTGATCCAAAAGCGAAACTTCAAAGCTCACGCTTCTGGCTCGTAAAAACAACGAAACGGAATTATCCAATTAATAATTGGAGAACCAGGCGAAATTGAAATCAAAAAAAGAGGCTGTCGCTCACCATTTTTGGTTGTAAGACGTAGAAGATCGTAAATAACCCTGCAAATCGATTCAATTGATAAAATCCGAGTAATGCTTAAGTTTTGACTAGTTCAGAGCCGATTGTTTCGAAGAGACTCTGTATTGATTGCTGCGTTGAATGCCCATGGGCCGTGATTGGCCAGGGCGTATTCAGGCGGCATGGAATGGATAGGAAAGAAGCGGATCATGATGGCCCGAACCGAACGACCGAAAACCTGGCCCTATCTCTCAATGGTTGTGGCACTTGTGGCGGCTGTTGGGCTGCCGGTCGGGCTGGCTGTTTTTAATCCGACATTGATGTTTGAGCGGGGCTGGGAGCAATTCGCCGGCAGCGGACTTTTTCTGCTGGCCATTGCCGCACTTTCCGCACGTCTTTGGTCATTCTGGCGTGAAGAGCAGGGGCTGATCCGGGCAGGTGAATCGTTAAACACCTTCACTCGCCGCCGACAGTCAGCATCGCCTCAGGTTGCCATCAGGCCAGGTGGTGAGCTGATCGCTCCACTACCTATGCCAGCGGCGGGCGATTCACTGGCCGAAAAGCGATTTTCGCAGCTTTTAAATGCATCTCGAACAAGCGGGCTCAATGAATTTCAACAGATCATGGAGCTCAACCGCGAGCAATCAGCCCTTGATCAGGAGCACGAAGCCGGCCGCTTCACCTTCACTAAATACATCCTCTATCTCTTGCCAGTGATTGGCTTTATCGGCACTGTTGAGGGCATTTCAAAGGCCCTTGCCAATATCAGTGTAGTGCTGCCGATGGTCAAAGACCTTGACGGCTTCATGAACAATTTGACGAGTGTCACATCTGCCCTTCAAATTGCATTTGACAGTACGCTGCTGGCCCTTTTTCTTTCGGCCACACTGATGTTTATTCAGACGATGATGCTGAGGCGGGCAGAAGATTTGCTCTCGCGCATTGACCGCTGGGTGGTTGATCATGCCCTTGTGCCGCTGGTGGCGGGCGAGAGCTTGCCGGAAAAGGCGGCCGCACCGGCGGAAGCGGCGGAAGACCTGACCGAAGAGCGATGGGAAAACCTGCTTCAGAGTGTGGACGAAATCGCCCGGGCGCTGGGTGTGGGGCTGGGCCCGCAGACAGAGCGATTGCAGACGGCCGTTGACAGGCTGGCCCAAAGTCTTTCCGGAATGGATGTTGCAACACAGCGGCTGGGCGACTTG
>JBILGL010000068.1:0-12472 GCA_044351075.1 Isosphaeraceae bacterium
GAGCTGCCAAAGGGCGATAAAAAACATGACGATTCCACATTTGCCCGCATGTCGCTCAAGCCGATGAACCCCGAGCAGCTTTATGAATCGATCCTTTCGATCTCATCAGCCGATGCCGCCATGGGCAGCGGCCGCGATGCCGAACAGCGTCGCATCGGCCAGAGGCAGCAGTGGGTACGTCAATTCGTGCGGAATTTTGCCAACGACGAAGGCGGCGAGAATTCTGATTTTGAGGGCACCATTCCGCAGGCCATGATGATGATGCACGGCTCGATGACCGACCAGGTCATCGGCAGCTTCAAAAATGCCGATTCGAAACTCGCTCTGGCTGTGGAAAAAGCCCTGGCGACGCGGCAGCCGATTGCCACCTTGACCGACACACTTTACAGCATGATTTTGACTCGGCCGCCCTCAGCTCAGGAAAAACGCGAGGCCGAAGCCGCCTTCGGGCGATTGCTGGCGGCTTTGTCACAATCGCAGCAGGGCCAGCCCGCAAATATTCAGGAGGCACCAGCCTACAAGGCTCTCCGAATGACGGGCGAGGATATCACCTGGGCCCTGCTCAATTCCAACGAATTCATCCTCAACCACTAATGTCAACGATAAAAGGCGGTGCGGCGATGACTCATTCAGGAATGACCCGACGGCATTATTTCCGGCACTTGGCAGCCTCCGCCATCGCCGCCCCCGGCTCACTTTTTCTCAATTCACTACATACGAATGCAGCCGCCGTGAAAAAAGGGCAGAAGCGTTGCATTCTGCTTTGGATGTCGGGCGGCCCGTCGCACATGGATACCTGGGACCTGAAACCCGGCACAGCCAACGGTGGCCCCTTCAAGCCGATTGAAACAGCAGCCCCGGGTGTGCTTGTCAGCCCGAATATGCCGACAGTTGCCAAACAGATGAAGCATATCGCCGTGCTTCGTTCGTTAAATAGCCGGGAAGGCAGCCACGAACGCGGCACTTACCTCATGCACACGGGCAATCTGCCGGTGCCGACAATTGAGCACCCCGGCTTCGGCTCAATTCTCTCGTATGAGCTGGGCACCAGGCTGGGCGATTTTCCCTTGCCCACCTGTGTGGCCGTGAATGGCGGCGGCTTCGGCCCAGGCTTTCTCGGCATGAGCCACGCCCCGTTTGCCATCGGCAACCCCGGCGGACCGATCGAAAATATGAGCATTCCTGGCAGCCTGCAAGTCGGTGGCTCACCAACCGAGCAGCAGATCACCCAGCTTCGTGCCATGCAGCGAGAGGCCATGTGGCGCGGCATCGAAGGCCGGTTCATGAAGTCTCAGGATCAATCCGCCGCCGATCATGCCACGGTTTACAAAAAAACCAAGGGGATGATCTTTTCGCCGATGATGAAAGTTTTCAAGCTCGACGACGAGCCTGCCAAGCTTAAGGAAGCCTACGGCGACAACAATTTCGGTCGTGGCTGCCTGCTGGCCCGCCGGTTGGTCGAGCAGGGCGTTCCCTTTGTGGAAGTGCAGCTCGGCGGCTGGGACACCCATTCCCAAAATTTCGACGCACTCACGAACAACCTTCAGCCGACCCTTGACAAGGGCATGGGCACCCTGATTGAAGACCTCGCCGCCCGAGGGCTGCTGGAAGATACGCTCGTCGTCTGGATGGGTGAATTCGGCCGCACTCCGCGAATCAATCAGGACGCAGGCCGCGACCACTGGGGCCGAAGCTGGTCCATCGCCATGGCAGGTGGCGGCATCAAGGGCGGGCAGGCCGTCGGCTCAACCGATGCCGATGGCGTGGAAATCACCGATAAACCGCTGAAAGTCATGGATATTGTCGCCACCATGTCCAAAGCCATGGGCCTGAATTTGAATACGTCCTATACCACGCCCAACGGCCGACCCAGCAAGCTGGTTGATGGCGGAGCACCCATCGCCGAACTTTTTTAAAAAATCAAATTTTCCCTGAATCTTTCAGAGAAAATCGTCGATTTAATCGATGAGTCTGATTTTATGACCTTCTTCCAGGTCCACCCGTCGCCCCTGCGCGATTGAGGCCAGTCTGAGAGAGTTGTTGACTAAAATCAATAATTCCCAATCTTTCGGTCACGAAATCAGTCAAAAATCCGTATTTGTTATGAATTGTCCCCTGGCGGTTTGGCCTGAATCCTGACAGACGAATGTGATGGAGACTTCTGCATGTCGCTGAAAAATCTGAGCCTTAAGCATTTAGCAGCACTTTTTACCTTGTTCACACTCTCTCTTCCATCGACCAAAGCGATCATCGTTTTTCAGGATCCCGGCCGCCTCACGACTATGCCGACATTAGCAGGCGGCGTGAAGCCAGGCTGGCAATATCTTGGCCAGTATGGCAATTTCACCGGCATTCCAATCGGCCCCCGCGCCTGGGTCACAGCCACACACATCGCCGGCTCAACTGGTACTCTCTTTTACGACAACGCCGGAAATTCCTCGCTCATCGCCTATAATTCCACACTCGCTGCAAGCAGCGGCGACCTGACCGTTATGACGCTCAATAACGATCAGCCAAGCTTCACTGCCTGGGCCCCTGTCTGGACCGACCCCAATTCTCTGCAAACCAACCAGGCCCTCTATATGTATGGCCGCGGCACAGCGCGTGGCTCCGTGGCCACAAATAGCACCCCAACCGCTGGCACAGCAAAGGGTTGGGAATGGGGTGTCAGCGATGCTGTTCAGAGCTACGGCACAAATAATATTGAAGCCCTTGCACAGGACTCAAACAGCAATATCTATCTGGTGATGTCGTTCACCAAGCCAACCACCGGAAACAACATTCCTGATACGGAAGGTATTTTCTCAACAGGCGACTCCGGCTCAGGCGATTTCTCGTTTAATCCGGTCACGAATCAGTGGGAGCTCGTCGGCGTTAACTATGCTGTTGATGTGCCCAGCCAGACTCCCGGCGGTGCCTTTTACCCGGCTGCTCTTTACGACATGTCAGGCTACTATGATGGAACCAATCTGATTACGAGCACCGCTCCGGCCAACTCCTACTCCACTTCCGTTGCTCATAAGAATTCGTTTCTTCAACCCTTCATTGCCGTACCAGAGCCCAGCACCTGGGCCCTGGCCATCATCGCCACGCTCGGCATGATCTATATCATCCGCCGCGCTGGCTGATTCCGCTTTTTATCTTCGTGAAGTCGAGATGACGACTCGTTTTGGCTCGCCGCCAAATGTTTTCATGATCGTGATGATTGTCTGCGGGAATGTCAGACGGTTCAGGTCACCTTCAGACCGGATCGGCTGATCATTGATCGCAGAAACGGCATCGCCCGTGAGCAGCTCCAGCGATTCTGCAGCGCTTCCCGGCTGCGGCTTTGTTGAAATCACAGCCAGATAAGCACCCTTACCATCCGGAATCAGGCGATACGCCATCCCCAGCGATTCGCTGAAAGCTTCCCTTGAATCATCAGTCTCCAGTGGTTTCGATGCGGTCGTTGCCGGCACAAACATAGCCCGCTCTGAAACGATCACCGACGCCACCCGTCGGCTCGTGCGAAGCCCAAAATCCATTCGCATCGCCTGGTTTGTTCCCTCCAGCGCGTCAAAAATCGCCGCCCTCCTTTTGTCTCGCTCAGCCACCCATGCCTTTGCTTCATCAGGTTTTATGAAGCCGGAAAGCTCCCTGGCCATGCCTTCACCACGCTCACCCCGACGAAACTTAGCCAAAACCTCATTGAATTTCGCGGCCGCAGCTTCGTCCGCTGGCTGATACTTTGCCATCACTTTGGCTGAAAGTTCATTTTCCACTTCCTGCACCTTTGCCCGTGCCTGAGCAATCGCAGCAGCCAGCTCGTTCAGTCGCTTATTCACGGCCGGATTGTAAAAATCACCACCCACCTGCTTCATCAGCGTCTGGCCGCCATCCGTCAGCGTCCATCGCCACACACCATCGGTATAAAGCACCAGATCAGCCCGATCCCAGATAATCGGGTTTTCGCCCTCTTTTTTCGTCTCCGACCAATAATATCCGTCTTCATCCAGATAGGGCGGGGCGGCCATCGACGAAGATTCAACCAAGCCAAGTCCGGCAACCGCCAGAAAGGCCCAACGAGTTGTCCTTGAAAAAAACCGGGAGATTTGGAATTTTTGCCGTTTCATTTGATTCGATAATTGTCCGTGGCTGCTGCATCTTGTTGAACTTCATGAGACTCACACATCCTATCGCAAGTTCATCCCATCAAAAAACCGCTCGCCCAGCCATTTTTCCGAGAAAAATCCAGCCGCCCTTGAAAAGTAGATTCCACTGTCATAACCCGCAAAAATCGATTTAATTTCCTCCGATACTTCTTTACCAGCTTGACCGTGAAATCCAGACTCACTTTCTGATATACTCATGACAACCAAAACAGATTGATCGCCAAGCCTACAGCCTGATACCTATGAACTCCACCGCAACTGCTTCTGATCACCCGAGTTCCGCCACCACGCAAAGCCTGGCCCACCTGCCTCATCCCGACTCCGCCGTGATCGCTGCCCTCATCGCAGATTTACGCAGAATCGTCGGCGACGAAAACCTGATTACCCATCGCGACGAACTCGTCGTCTATGAATGCGATGGCTATGTCATCGAAAAAAACGTGCCTGACGTCGTCGTCTTCCCCACCTGCCGCGACCACGTTGTTGATATCGTCAAAATCTGCAATAAATACGCCGTTCCGTTCGTCCCACGCGGGGCCGGCACCTCACTCGCTGGCGGCACGCTGGCCGTCGGCGGCGGTGTCATGATCAGCCTCACCCGCATGAAAAAAATTCATGAAATTAACCTTCGCGACCGCTATGCCGTAGTCGAGCCCGGCGTGGTTAATGTCTGGCTCACGCGGGCTTTAGCTGGCACAGGCTTTCACTACGCTCCCGACCCCTCCAGCCAGACGGCCTGCACCATCGGCGGCAATGTCGCCACCAATTCCGGCGGCCCACATACCCTGAAATACGGCGTGACCGTTAACCACATCATGGGGGTGGAGATGGTGCTGCCCGATGGCTCCATCGTCAATTTCGGCGGCACCCTCGAAGAAACTCCAGGGCTTGATCTCGTTGGCCTCATCGTTGGCCACGAAGGCACCTTCGGCATCGCCACCAAAGTCATCGTCCGCCTGACCCGCGACCCCGAAGCCGGCCGCACCTTTCTGGGCGTATTTGACTCTATCGAAAGCTGCACCCAGACCGTCTCCGACATCATCGCCGCCGGGATCGTCCCTGCCGCCCTTGAGATGCTCGACAATCTCATGATCAATGCCGTTGAGCAGGCCTTCCACTTCGGCTTTCCCACCGAAGCCGGTGCCGTTCTGCTCATCGAAACCGATGGCCTTGAAGCCGGTCTCGAAGACCAGGCCAGCGCCATCGCCGAAATTGTCGTCAAAAACAACGGCACCGTCCAGAAAATGATCCCCTGGACGACCCGCAAAGAACCCGAATACATGGCCATCTGGAAGAGCCGCAAGCAAGCCTTCGGCGCAATCGGCCGCCTCTCGCCCACCTTCTGCACGCAGGATGGAGTCGTGCCCCGCACCAAGCTGCCGCACATCCTCCACTTCATCAAAAGCGTTTCAAAAAAGTACGACATCCGCATCGCCAATGTATTCCATGCTGGCGATGGCAATATTCATCCGATTCTGCTCTTTGACGAACGTGATAAGGCCCAGGTCGGCCGCGTTCTCGAAGCCTCTCACGAAATCCTTTCGGAGTGCATCGCCGTGGGCGGCTCAGCCACTGGCGAACACGGCATCGGCGTGGAAAAAATCGAATTCATGTCGCAGCTTTTTTCAGAAGAAAGCCTCGCCGCCATGTCGGCTGTGCGTGAAGTCTTTAACCCACAGAATATCTGTAGCCCACTCAAGGTGATCCCCTCCGGATGCGCCTGCCTGGAGCGAGCCCATCCCGGCCACATGGCCGGTGCATGATGCTGTTTTCAACGATGAGGGCAGATTGATTCTGGCTCTTAATGCATCTTTCTTACAGATTGATCCTTGCCGGCCAGCTTTCGAGCACTAATCATCAAAATTGAAATTGCAATATGACTCCTACTCATTTCAAAATGATTGAATCAGTGTAATGAAAAGAAAATTAATTCTTCTCTTCTGTTTCTTCGTTCTGCTTTGTATTTTCATTTCATTGATCTCGTCAAGAATTTCAAAAAAAACGGATTATTCCAAACTTTCAAAGGAAGAAGCGGACCTGATACTTGCTGAATCAATTAAAAACAACGATATTGAAACTTACAGTGAAATTAATAACGAATATTACATTGAAAAGATCGTTGTAGAAGCGAGTGAGAAAAAAAAGCAGCAATCCATTGCAAAAGGTGATCTTTTTGCTCTTCTTCGTAGCTGGCGAGATCGAGTGCATAGTCGAAAAAGCGTTGGCTATATGCACTGGTCTCGCGAATTAAATAATCCGGTTCTTGACTCACATCCCCGCCTCAAAGAAGCCGCCATCATTGAGTATGGCAAATACGGGCTAATTTTCTCCGAAGGCAAAATCAGCAATATCCAAACAACCAGCCAGCCCCTGATGCAGCTCTACGACAGCCAGCTCCTGACCGGCCAGGCCCTCGACCATCTCTGGAATCTCTTTCTCGTCACCGGCAATAACGACGCCCTGGCCGATTATCTCATTAAATCAACCGACACCGCCATCGATACCCGTGGCCTTGATCAAACACTCAGCAATTACATTTCCGGTGACCCTCAGAATCCAATCATTCAGCGTGCCCTCGGCCTCTTACGCTACTCTCAGGGACGCTTTCAGGAAGCTGTGCCTTTATTGCAATTCGCTGCAAACAACCTGCAAAACGACGCACTCGGCCGCTATGCTCTGGCCGAATCAAAACTTGCACTTGGCCAACCGATCGATCCCATCGAATATATGGGAAAGACAGATAGCGATAGCCTCAATTTCAAAACCGAAGAAGCCCGCCGACTCTTCTATCTCTCAAAGCTCTTCGATCGTTCAGGAAATTCCCCCGAAGCACTCAAAGCCGCGAACAATTCCATTAATTTAAATCCAAATGATTCAGAAGTCTTGTTTTATCTCGTTTCTCTGCTGAAAAAAACAGGTGATATAGCACAATCCGAAGAGTGGTCAAAGAAAACAAATGAAACGAATGAAAAATTAACACGGCTGCGAAAAGTCGCAGAAAGCTGGCGTAAAGGCAATAAAGATTCGGCACAGGCCCGCGAACTGATTGAAATGGCCAAAACATTCAATTTGCCAGACATTGCCAGAGGCTGGAAAATCATCCTTGAAAAACGTACCCCAGCCGAAATCATCACGACCATGCAGGCCGAACTTTCGCGAAAAGAACCTGTTGCCGATCGTTTTTTTCTGCCCCGGCCCCAATTGAAACAAGAAAATACAGAAAACAATAAATCTGGTTCATCAGAATCTCAGGAAATTGAAATCCCAGCCCCGTCATTGAGTGGAATTCAGTTTCGTGCTATGGATTCGTCGATCACAAAATTGCAATATCAATATCTATCTTTTGCCGACCCCAAAGAGTTACGAATAGCTGATGTCATGGGCGGTGGTGCGATCGTTGCTGATTTTAATCTTGATGGCCACATGGATATTCTTTTCCCAGGCTCCTGGAATTTAAATGACGTTGCAGATCCAAAAACAAAATCAACCACAAAACTCTATTTCGCCAGGCCTGCCGAAGAAATAACTTCCGACAACATCGAATTTATCGATGTGACTGATCGTTCTGGCCTCAACGAAAACGGTTATTGGATGGGTGCTGCCGTCGGCGATTTCAATAACGACGAAACTCCCGACATCTTTATGACCGGCTACGGTAGATCCATCCTCTTTAAAAACCGGGGCGATGGCACTTTTGAAGATGTCACCCAAAAAGCGGGAGTTCTCACCGACCGCTGGACAACCACCGCTGCCTTCGCCGACCTCGACGCCGATGGCGACCTTGACCTCTATGCCGTGACGTATGTCGATGCCCCATCTGCTAATCCCGAAATTTGCTTAGATAATCTGAATCGCCCCATTCACTGCTCGCCCGGCAAATTCCCGGCCCAGCCCGACCTGCTCTGGGAAAATCTCGGTAATGGCACATTTCGCGATATTTCAACTGAGTCAGGTATCGCCATTCCGCCCAACGGCCGCGGTCTCGGCATGGCGGTGGCCGACCTTGACGACGACGGCCGCCTTGACATCTTCGTCGCCAACGACGCCTCGCCCAACTTCTATTTTCACAACGAAGGCGGCCTCAAATTCACGGAAAAAGCCGCCGAAGCCGGCCTCGCCGTGGATGGCTCAGGCAAGGCCACTGCCAGCATGGGCGTCGTCGCCGCCGACCTCGACGAAGATGGCCTTATCGACATTTTTCACACCAATTTCATTAATGAGCCCAACACGTTCCGCAAAAACCTCGGCAAAGGGCTTTTCACCGACGCCACTTTTGCCGCCGGCCTGAGCGCATCAAGCCTTTCGCGAACCGGCTTTGGCACCGTCAGTTTTGACGCTGATCTCGACGGCCATACCGACCTTTTTATCGCCAATGGCCATCTTGACGACCAACCCCACATTCAAACCCCCATGGCCCAGAAACCGCTCTTTTATCGCGGCCTCGGGAAAAAAGGCTTTCAGGTGATCCCTGAAAATCAAATCGAATACCTCACACGAAATGTCGTCGGCAGGGGAATGGCATCTGCCGATTTCAATAACGACGGCCGCGTTGACTTGCTGGTTGTTCATCGCGATGATCCAGCAGTGCTCCTGAAAAATGAGTCACAAATCTCAGTCAAATGGCTTGGGATTACATTAGTCAAAAACGGCTCACCCCCACCGGCTGGAACAAAAATTAAAGTCATTTGTAATAATAAAATACAATCAACCTGGGCTGTGCCCGGCACCAGCTACCTTTCAGCCAGCGACCCTCGCTTTGTCTTCGGGCTTGATCGCAAAGCCACCGAAGCAGTTGTTGAAATTTATTGGCCAGGCACAAACGGCCAACCCCCGCGCAAGCAGCTCTTCGCAACCAAAGAGCTGAATCGCTACCACACGATCGATTTCAATATGGCCGATACCGACCCGGAATAATCATCTCAGGCCATTTCCGCCGCAATTGCATTTTGATTACCCTTAGCCCAATCCGGCGGATGAGCCGCAAAGCTCACCATTTCGTCTGTCAGTGGGTGGCGAAATGTAATTTTGTGTGCAAAAAGGCACATCGGCGCATCATCATTTTCAATTGTCTGATGATCGCCCACCTCAAGGCCCGGCAAGTAAACAGGGTCATTGAGAATCGGCCAGCCCAGATGCCACAGATGCACGCGAATCTGGTTTGTCCGTCCCGTCAGCGGCCGCACCCTTAATAGTGCCGTGCCATCGGTTGATCGCTCGACCACTTCAAATTCAGTGCGTGATGGCAGCCCGTTTTCAAAATCGATCGATCGCGAACCGACTTCGCCAGACTCGGCACTGATCGGCGCATCGCTGAAAAAAGCATCCTCCGGCGGATGTCCCTGCACACGGGCCAGATACTGCTTTCGCACCTCGCCTCGCTCAAACTGGGGCTGCACCAGCCCCGCGAAGTGCCGCGTTCGCGAAAGCACCAGCACACCCGACGTATTCGCATCAAGCCGATGGGCAGGGCGGGGGCAATGCGGCCGATAAACCTGAGCCATGATATGCTGAAGCGTGTTGCGATTAAATCGCCCGCATGGATGCATCGGCAGAGGGGCAGGCTTGTGAATGACCACAATCGCCTCGTCCTCATGTAAAATTTCAATTGATGGGTTGATATCCGGCTCGGCCGCCGCCTCCATCCGCTGATAATACCGGTCGCCTGAGGCCACCACATGCTCCGCTCCGACCATCTGCCGATCACGATTGAAAAATCGCCCTTCAGCCAATCGTTCCGCCCATGTCTCCCGGCTGATATGCGGCAGAATCTCCGCCAGAAATTCAATCATCGTCAGGCCGTGATGACGCGCCCCGACTTTCACCGGCCGATAATTCTCATAAGCCGCAGAGCCGGGCAGGGGATGCGTGGCGGCATAAATCGCCTCATGCCGTTTTTTCAGGGTTTCATGCCGTATTTCCTCGTCGGGCACATGGCAATACGGGCACGACCGGCCAAAAATATAGCGTGAATCGGCCATCTCTTCCGGCGTCAGCGGCGACTGGCAGGCAAAGCACTTACCGGCGTCAGACTCGTGCAGGCTCGGGTCAAGCCCCACTCGTTCGTCAAACACAAAACAGTCGCCTTCGTAATAATCGCCGCCACATTCTTCAAAATATTTCAATATCCCGCCATCAATCTGATAAATCTGCTCAAAACCAATGCTTTCCAGAAACGGGCCTGCCTTCTCACAACGAATGCCGCCTGTGCAGAATGTCACAACCGGCTTTGTTTTCCAATCCTCCGGCAGATCTTTCGAAACGACCGGAAACTGGCGAAAATGCTGAATATTCAGGTCAATCGCGCCCTGAAAAGTTCCCATTTTAATTTCATAATCATTGCGGGTATCGAGCAAAAGAAAATCTCGCCCCTCCTCAAACCACTGCTTAAGCTCCTTAGGCTTCAGCTTCTGATGACCATATTCCTCGTATTTCAGCCCACCCACTCCAAATGCAATTATCTCTTTTTTAATCTTTACCAGCATTCGTGAAAATGGCTGATGATCACTCTCGCTGTATTTCGCCGTGAGCGACTCCAGCCCCCGAACACCACGAATTTCGCTCAGAATCGCCTCAATCCCTTCTGCACTGCCCGCCAGAAAGAGATTGATTCCTTCCTCACTTAATAAAATCGTACCTTTCAGACCAAGTGATCGACACTTGTCAATCAATCGCTCGCGCAGCGGTTTTAATTCGCGAAGCTGGGCAAACTGATACGCCGCAATATTCACAATACTGGCCATGGCGAACGAGAATTCCTCTTTACTGCAATTTCTCTTCTCGACAATGAAATGTAACAAATAAATCCAAATTTGAAAACGGTGCACAACAATGGACGATTCCGATTTTCAGATTACAATATCAACAATTGACGTGAGCGGTTGTCCCCAATTCAGGGCAAATTCGATGAAGCAGGTTGTGGTCATTGGTGGCGGAATTGGCGGCCTTTCAGCAGCCCTTGAGCTTCGTCGTCGCGGCTATGAAGTCAATGTGCTTGAACGCCATGCCAGCATCGGCGGCAAGGCCTCCTCCCGAGAATGCAACGGCTTTCGCTGGGATGAAGGCCCCAGTATCGTCGTCCTCACCTGGGTCTATCGCCAGCTTTTTGAACGATCGGGCCTTGACCCCGACAAGTATCTCCCGTTTCGCAAACTCGAGCCAGCCTTCCGCCTGAAAATGGCCGACGGCCGAAGCCTCGAATTCTCATCCGACCCCACAAAACTACGGGAAACGATCGCCTCTATCGATGCTGAAGACGCCCGCGGTCTCGACCGATTCCTCGAAAAATGCGACCGCTTCGCCGAACGACTCGGCAGCTCTTACTGCGATCGAATGCTCTCAAGCTGGCCCGACGTCCTCCTCTCAAAGCTCCTCTGGTCGGCCTTCATCGTGCCGCCCCAGCGCAAATATACCGAAGAAATCGATTCCCATTTCCGCCACCCCGCCATCCGCGAGCTCTTCTACGGCCTGCCGACCTTCTCAGGCTATGACCCAGCCACCGCTCCCGCCTCGCTCGTCATCCTCCCCTGGACAATCCTCCGCGAAGGTGTCTGGTATCCTGCCGAAGGTGGCATCGCCGCCATCCCTCGGGCCATCGCCCGGGCCGCTGTCGATAAAGGCGTGAAAATCGTGACCGGGGCGGAAGTCAATTCAATCGTCAGAAATGCCAGTGGTCAAGTGACTTGCGTTGAATCAACCGCCGGCAGCTTTCCGGCCGACGTCGTCGTTTCCAATGCCGACTACATCCGCACACATCAAATGCTTTCAGGTGGGCCCGATTTTAGTGAGAGCGTTCAAAAGAGGCGTCGAGGCGAAATATCAGCCGCTGCCAGCTATTTCACGCTGCAACTCGGCTGCAATCGCCAATGGGACGACCTGGCCCATCACATGATTCTTCTAACCAAAGGTTCTAACAATGTTTACAACGAAATTTTCGTCGATAAACGTTACCCTGCCGACCCCGCCATCTATCTCAATGTAACCAGTGAAACTGACCCGGCCGATGCCCCTTCAGGTGGATGTAACCCCTTTATAGTTGTAGGGATACCGCCGTTTGAGCCGGGGCAAGTACGCGACGTCGGTCGCGACCATGCCTACGCTGAGACGATCATTCAGCAAATAGAAACCCAGTGGCTGCCCGGGTTTAAGAATTCAATTACTGACATGAAAATCACCTCGGCCCACGACTGGTACGACCGATTCTACGCCCACCGAGGCGCTATTTACGGCCTCGGTACCGATGAAAATATTCTGGACGGAGCTTTCCGCCCCATCAATACCCTCCAGGAAGTCCCAAACCTTTACTTTGTCGGAACTTCCGTTCA